>CAYRPT010000426.1:0-4510 GCA_964425895.1 uncultured Solibacteraceae bacterium
GGCGGGACAAGGCCGCCATCGCCCGGGCCATGGCGGCGGTCCCGCGCGACTGGACCGCCCGCACCGACCTCGACGAAATCACCATGAGCGATTGGCTGGCCGAGAAGGGCCAGACTTCCCGGGCGGTGAACCGGTTGTGGCGGCCCATTCTGCTGAGCGCGATCAATGAGGAACCCCACAAGATGGCCGCGCGCCACGGTCTTCAGGTGGTTCGGCTCGGTCTGCTGAGCGCCCGCAACAGCTACGAGATGGGTATTCCATCGGTCCCCCTGGGCGAACTTTACCGTTCGGAACGTTGGCAGCGTTCCGGGCGCGTCGATTTCCGGTTCCGGAGTCCGGCGTCAAGCCTGTTGGTCTCCGGCCGGAGCGTCACCGGCGTTCGAAGCGGCGACCGCACCTACGCTCCCGGACATGTCGTTCTGGCGATCCCTTTCGAGGAGGCGCGCCGGTTGGCGCCCGAACTGGATCTCCCCGTCTCCTCCTGGCAGCATTCCCCGATCACCGGAATCCACTTGTGGTTCGACCGGCCGGTTACGCGCCTGCCGCATGCGGCGTTACTCGACCGGACGATTCAATGGTTTTTCAACAAAGGCCATGGCCGCTATCTTCAGGTCGTGGTGAGTGCTTCCCGCGATCTACTCCCCCTGAGCCGGCGGGAAGTGATCGATCTCGCCGTGCGGGAACTGTCCGATTTCCTTCCCGAAGCAGGGGCGGCCCGGCTCGAGAAGGCGCACGTGGTGAAGGAGGTCCGGGCCACTTTCTCCGCCGTCCCCGGACTCGAGAGGCTGCGCCCCGGCGCGCAAACCGGCCTCTCCAATCTTGTTCTGGCGGGCGACTGGACGAAAACCGGCTGGCCGGCCACAATGGAGGGCGCAGTGCGAAGCGGCTATCGGGCCGCGGAGGCCGTCACCGCTGCTGCCGGGCGGGCCGTCCGGTTTCTGCTGCCCGACCTGGACTAGAACGTCGTCCGGGCCGGGGATTTTGCGTCCGCTGCTGTTATTCTTACGAATGTGAGGGATGCGCGTGTGCGGCGGAGCGTCGACCTGGATTTGGCGCGCCGCGGAATTCCGGGCACCTGGATCTATCCTCTGTTCGTTTTGCTGCTGGCCGTCGCTACCCGCCTGGCGCGCGAAGACGCGGCCGCATTCTGGCCCCACGCGCTCGTGATTCTCAGCCTCTGCGCGGCCCGCGCGTGGCTGATTCTGCGCATTCGGCGCCGGCCGGATCCACGATGGCGCACGTGGTGGACGCTGTCTTTTCTGTTGACCGGTGCGTCGTGGGGCGCATTCCTGATCTACACCCTCCACGTCCACGGCTACAGCAGCAGCACCAGCCTGGCCGTCATCGTCATCGTGATCGGCATCGCGGCATCCCTGCCTACGGCCGCCGCCCCTTCGTTCCCACTGGCCGCCTCCTATGCCGCCGTCCTGCTCGTTCCCTCGCTCGGAATAGACGCCATCAAGGGTGGTGAGGGCTGGTCCTTTGCCGCGATGACGATTCTGTACCTGGCCTTCATCATCAGCCAGGCGCACTCCGTGTCCCGGGAGTACTGGAGATCGCTCGAGGAGCATGTCCTGCTCGAGCAGCGCGCCGAAGAGCTCGACGCCGCCCGCGAAGCGGCGGAGGAGGCCAGCCGCGCCAAGAGCGAATTCGTAGCGAACATCAGCCACGAGCTGCGCACGCCCATGAACGGCTTCCTCGGAATGACGGAATTGGCGCTCGGCACGCCTCTGACCGCCGAACAGCGTGACTACCTGACCAACGCCAAGAACGCCGCCGAATCACTCCTATCGCTGGTGAACGACATCCTGGACTTCTCCAAGATCGAGGCCGGAAAGGTGCGGCTGGAGTCCGTGCCGTTCTCCATCCGGGAGTTAATCGAAGAAGTCGGCCGAAGCCTGCGCCCGCTGGGCGGCGCCAAAGGGTTGACCCTGTCGGCCGATGTGGCGGCTCCCGTGCCCGACTGGGTGGAGGGCGACCCGCTGCGCCTGCGGCAGATCATCTTCAACCTGGTTGGCAACGCGATAAAGTTCACCGAAAAAGGGAGCGTCATGGTGCGCGTATCCGTGGTGGAGGGCGAGCCCCGCGGAACCGTCGTCGAGTTCGCCGTTGCTGATACCGGCATCGGGATTCCCGCGGACAAGCAGGACACGATCTTCGAGGCCTTCTCACAGGCGGATGGATCCACGACTAGGCGCTACGGTGGTACGGGCCTCGGTCTTGCGATCTCCTACCGGCTGGCACGAATGCTTGGTGGGCGCTTGCGGGTGGAGAGCGCGCCGGGCGAGGGTAGCACCTTCTATTTCACCGCCCGCTTCCCTCTGGCGGAGCCCCCGGAGCACGTCGGCCGGGCGGTCGCGGAAGGGGCGCCGGAGGAGATGTTAGCCTGCCGCGTGTTGCTCGCCGAGGACAACCTGATCAATCAGAAGGTGTCCTGCCGCTTCCTCGAGCGGTGGGGTCACTCGGTAGTCACCGTGCAAACCGGCTCCGAAGCGCTCGAAGCGGTTCGCGGACAGACTTTCGACCTGATCCTGATGGACGTGCAGATGCCCGAGATGGGCGGCTTCGAGGCCACCCGGCGGATCCGGGAGTTCGAGAGCCCCGGCGGCCGCCGGACCCCCATCGTCGCCATGACGGCAAGCGCCATGGCGGGCGACCGTGAGCGCTGCCTCGAGGCCGGTATGGACGGATACCTCGCCAAGCCCATCCAGCCCGAAGAACTGCGGCGGGTTCTGGCCGCCCACGCCCCCAACCGGGAGCGGCGCCCCCTCGCGCGTCGCGCCGGCCAGGATTGACTCGCGGCGGCGCGGCGAAGACAATAGGCAGGTGACTCTTACCGGATCGGCGCCCGTCACCCGGGTGCTGCTGCTCGATGGAGATCCACAGGATTGCACCGGGCTCCGCTCGCTGCTTACGGCGGCCGGCCTGGCGGTGCTGCCGGACGCCGGCACGCCTCCCGAAAGCCACCCGGACGTGGTCCTGGTCGTTCTCGCCGGCGATTGTCTCGATGAAACCAGGATCACGCCCTGGACGAACAATCGCCCGTCGCCGGTTCCCGTGGTAGTTTTCGGACCCAGCGCCGGCGGCGCCTGGCGCCGGCTGGCGCTAGCCTCGGGGGCCTTCGCCTGCCTGTCATGCGATGCTCCCTGGCCCGAGCGCCTCTCCGTGGTAGCCGCGGCCGGGCGCTATCGCGCCGCGTTGCTCGAGATCGAGCTCATCCGCCGGGAAACGGAGATCGTCGTGCACGGCTTGTTGACCAGCTACGGCGAGGAAGCGGAGAAGCTCCGCGACGCGGCCTCCGAAGCTGACCGCATTCGCGATTCCCTCGACGAGGTCCGCAATCGCATCATCCGTTCCCTGCTCTGACCGCGATCGAACGTTGGAGGCTGGGACCTGGCCTCCGTCCGTGACGGCGCCGCCTCGCCCCGGCCCGAGCCGCGTGAGCCCCTAAGCGCACGCCGCGATTTGAGACAATATCCCGTTATGAATCCGGGTATTGAGAACATCCGCAACAAGGGCAGCCGTATCGTGGCGGAGGGTCATCACATGCTCCCCGCCGCCTCGCTCATGATGGCCGAGGGGGCCATCCGGTCGCTTGACGATCTCAAGAAACCGTTTGTCACGATCGTCAACTCGTACACGACGCAGATCCCGGGCCATGCGCACCTCGACAAGCTGGGCGCCGTTCTCAAAGAGGAGCTGGAGGACCTCGGGTACAACGTCTGGTATACGAACGTCGGCGGCGCGATCTGCGACGGCATCGCGATGGGCCATTTCGGCATGAAGTACTCGCTCGCCTCACGGGAGCTGATCGCCGACCAGATCGAGACCATCGTGGGCGCCCACCCGTGCGACGCCTGGATCGGCATCGGCAACTGCGACAAAATCGTGCCGGCGATGCTCAACTCGATGGTCCGGCTGAACATCCCTTCGGTATATGTCAGCGGCGGGCCCATGCTCGCCGGACGCGCCAACCTGGACCTGATCACCGTGTTCGAGGCCGTGGGCAAGCATTCGGCGGGGAAGTTGAGCGACCAGGCGCTGCGCTCCCTTGCTGAGCGCGCCTGTCCAAGCTGCGGATCCTGCTCGGGCATGTTCACGGCGAATTCGATGAACTGCCTCGCCGAGGTGATCGGACTCGCCTTGCCCGGCAACGGGACCATTCCCGCCGCGCGTTGGGTGGACGACACCTCCACCAACACCGAGCTGAATCCGGCGCGGCTGGAGCTGGTGCGAAAGGCGGCGCACGTGCTCAAACGGTGTCTCGACGAGAACATCCGCCCGCTCGACGTGGTCACGCTGCAATCTCTGGACAACGCCTTCATCATCGACATGGCCATGGGCGGCTCCACCAATACCGTGCTCCACGGCCTGGCCCTCGCGCATTCGGCGGGAATTCCGTATGACCTCAGCCGGCTCAACGCGATCTCGGCCCGTACGCCCAACATCTGCAAGGTGTCGCCCAGCCGCCCCGATGTCCACATCCAGGACGTTGACGACAAGGGCGGCA
>CAYRPT010000427.1:0-4509 GCA_964425895.1 uncultured Solibacteraceae bacterium
CAGAAGCCGGGTTTGTAGACGGTATAGCCGCGATAGGAGATCGAAGCCGGCGCGTCGGTCTCGGCGGCGAACCGCGCCAGGTCCTCTTCGGTGATCAACCCTCCGTTCTGCTTGGAGAACGTCGCGATTCGCTTACCGATACGGCCGCGGTAGAAGGCGTCCCGGACGGCCTTGAGTTTTTTCGACCGGGAACCGCGCGTCCGCTTCTCGGTCCGCGCCAGTTCCGTCAGCGTGCGCGCCAGGTCGGGGAAGCGGAGTATGCCGCCTCGTTCGGGAATGGCGCCGCCGGGGTAGAAGAACGCGAGGGACGCGGGCCACAGGGCGAGCAGCTCGTGATCCCGCTTCAGAAAACGGGCGAACTCCTCCGGCAGCGGGAAACCACCCGCGTACTCGATGGCCGGGGCGGCGGCCTCGGCAAACGATTTCGTGCCGAATTTGTCCAGCGCGAGGATGAGGCCGTCGAAGACCCCCGGAACTACCGCCGCGCGAATCCCTGCCTCCGGAATGGGCGGCAGCTCGCCGCTCTGTTCCCAGGGTTCGGGCGGCCGGGAGCGATAGAACTCGACCGTGGCCTTCGCCGGGGCTGTTCCTACGCCGCTGATGGCCACAACGTCCCGGCCGCTCATCTTTACGAGCACCGGCATCTCGCCCCCGAGGCCGAAGCGGGACTGCTCGGTGACCGCGGCCGTCAATACCGCCGCCACGCCGGCATCCACCGCGTTGCCGCCGGCGGCGAGGAGCCGGTAGCCGGCCTCGACTTCGAAGTTGTTCGCGGCCGCCACCATTTCGCGCGTGCCGCGAACCGCCGGGAACATCGTCTGGAACGCGGGCGCGCCGGGTGGCGCGGCGAAGCCGATCCACAAGGCAATCGGTAGACGCCAGGCGCGGAGACTCCTCATCGTTGCACCCTCCGTTTTCGGTCCGAGGCGCCCCGGCTGTTCCACGAGCCGGTGGCCGGGAGGCGTTACATATACATGCCGCCGTTGACGCCAATCACCTGGCCCGAGATATAGCCGGCCTCCTCGCTTACCAGGAACTTGACGGCGGCGGCCACGTCGGAGGGCTGTCCCATTCGCTTGAGTGGGATCATGGCGAGCATCATCTCCACCACCTCCGCCGAGAGCGCCTTGGTCATGTCCGTTTCGATGAAACCCGGCGCCACGGCGTTGACAGTGATGTTGCGGGCGGCCAGCTCCTTGCCGAGCGCCTTCGTCAGTCCGATAATGCCGGCCTTCGAGGACACGTAGTTCGCCTGCCCGACGTTGCCCATTTGGCCGACCACGGAGGCGATGTTGACGATGCGTCCCCAGCGCGCCTTCATCATCACCGGCATCACCGCCTGCGAGCAGAGAAACGCGCCGGTCAGGTTGATCTGGAGGACGAGGTCCCAGGCATCCTTCTTCATACGCGCGGCCAGGCCGTCCTTGGTGATACCGGCGTTGTTCACCAGAATGTCGAGCTGGCCGCAGGAAGCGACCATTTCGCGGAATGCCGTTGCGATCTGGTCGCTCTGGGTCAAGTCGAGGAACTGGGTGACCGCCTCTCCGCCCGCTTCTCGGATTTCCGCGGCCACCTTCTCGTTATTCTCCGGTTCGTTCGACGCGACGATGATCTTAATGCCCTCGCGGGCGAGCGTCAGGGCGATCTCCCGCCCGATGCCGCGGCTCGCGCCGGTCACGCACGCAACACGTTTCGTCATTCCAACTCCTTCGCCATGCCGGTGTGCATTCGGCCGCCCGGCGCCGGTTTGCCCGGCAATCCTACATCGTAGTACAAGGAAGATACACAATCCCAATGGCCTATTCCGACCTCCGTGCCTTCGTGCGCGCCCTCGAAAGAGCCGGCGAGTTGAAGCGGATTCCTTTCGAGGTGGATCCGAAGTTCGAGATCACTGAATTCGCCGACCGGGCGGTGAAGGCGGGGGGGCCCGCCCTCCTGTTCGAGCGGCCGAAAGGGTCCGACATCCCCGTTCTGATCAACGCTTTCGCCAGCGAGCGGCACATGCGGATCGCGCTCGAAACCGGCGACGTCGAAGAGGTGGCGGCGCGGATCTCCGAGCTGATCCAGATGCGGTCGCCGGAAGGGATGATCGGCAAGCTCAAGATGCTGCCCAAGCTGGCCGGCCTGAGCAGCGTGTTCCCCAAGACCGTCAGCGCGGGCCCGTGCAAGGAGGTGGTCCAGCGCGACGGCTTCTCACTGTACGACTTCCCGATCCTCCACTGCTGGCCGCTCGACGGCGGACCGTTCATCACGCTGCCGCTCGTCTTCACGCGCAATCCGGATACGGGCAAGCGGAACTGCGGCATGTACCGCATGCAGGTGTACGACGAGCGCACGACGGGCATGCACTGGCAGAAGCACAAGCAGGGCGCTGAGCACTTCCGGCGCCGCCGCAAGGCGCACCAGGCCGCGGGGGACGCGCCGGGACGGATGCCCGTGGCGGTGGCCATCGGCGCCGACCCCGCCGTCATGTTTTCGGCCGTTCTGCCGCTGCCCCCCGACCTCGACGAGATGATGATGGCCGGCTTCCTCCGGCGCCAGCCGGTCGAGATGGTGCGCTGCGAAACCAGCGACCTCGAGGTTCCGGCCAACGCCGAGATCGTCCTCGAAGGCTACGTCGATCTGGAGGAGCTCCGCACGGAGGGTCCGTTCGGCGACCACACGGGATTCTACTCCCTCGAAGACGACTACCCGGTGTTTCACGTGACGTGCGTGACGCGGCGCCAGAAGCCCATCTACACTGCGACCATCGTCGGTCCGCCGCCGATGGAGGACTACTACATGGGCCGCGCCATCGAGCGGATCTTCCTGCCCTTGATGCGGCTCCAGCTTCCCGAGGTTCGCGACATGGCGATGCCGGCCGAGGGTATCTTCCACAACCTCATGATTGTGGCCATCCGGAAATCCTACCCTGGCCATGCGCGGAAGGTGATGCATGCCATTTGGGGATTGGGCCAGGCGATGTTCACCAAGTGCGTGGTGGTGGTGGATGAAGATGTCGACGTCCACAACATGTCCGAAGTGGCCTGGAAGGCGCTCAACAACATCGACCCGGAGCGGGACATCGAGTTTGTCCACGGGCCCATCGATTCGCTCGACCACGCCTCGCGCCTGCCCAACTACGGATCCAAGATGGGCGTCGACGCCACGCGCAAGTGGCGCGAGGAGGGTTTCACGCGTCCCTGGCCGAAGGTGATCCGGATGGACGAGGAGGTCCGCCGCCGCGTCGACGCGCTGTGGAAAAAGGCGGGGCTGTAGGGCGCCCGCGCCTCGTGATATCCTGACCGGCGGAATTCGCGGCGATGGTGACCGATCCCGTCCCCCGCTTGAAAGCACGGCGCGCCGACTACGAGCTGAGCGACCGGACGGCCGATGTCGAGGTTCCCTCCGACGGCCGGCTGCGTGCTCCCGCCCGGCGCCTCGAAGCGGCCATCCGCGCGGAGGATCAGAAAGCCGTGCGGGAAGCCGGCGAGGCGTTCCTGGCCGCGGCGGCCTCCTTCTACCAGGTCAGCAAGCCCGGTCTCAGAGTGCTCGCCGCCCGTCCCCTGCGGTCGCGCGAGGGGTGGACGATGGAGCTATTCGGCGACTATCACCCCCTGACCAAGGTGATCCGCGTCTGGATGCGTACCGCCGTCCGGAAGCAAGTAACTTCGTACGGGACGCTGCTCAGCACGCTTTGCCACGAGTTCTGCCACCACCTGGACTACGAGCGGTACCGATGGGTGGGCTCGCCGCACACCCGCGGCTTCTATGAACGCACCGCGGCGCTCTACCACCACGCCCGTAACACGCCTCGCAAGCGGCTCGTGTGGCGGGCCTATGACGCAGCGCGGTGGCAGATCGACTGGAAGCGCACCCGCCAGGGATCGTGAAACCCTGCCACCGGGCGGCGCGATCAGCCGAGACGAAGCGCCCGCACTTCGATCTTCGAGTCATCAAAAACGCCAAGTCCCAGCGCGCCGGCGATCTCGACGTGCTCGGGCTGCATGCGATAGAACCGGCTGTCCTCATCGGGTTCCGCTTTGCCCACGGGCGCCAAGCCCATCCGGGCGCGCTTCTCGTCGATGACTTTCCAGCCGGTCTTGTCGAGCGCCACCGGATCGGTGGCGAAGTACATCGTCTGGTGATCCCAGAGATACTTGCCGGCCTTGCCGCCGGGGCCTCCGTGATAGGCTCCCTGGATTCCGTCGAGGATGTGCAGCACCACCTTCTGGCGAATCACCGGCAGGTCCACCACCGCGGGGATGAACGTGCCGCAGGTGTTGAGCGTCGGCGTCGAATGGCTGCGGTTCACGTTGTTCACCAGCCCGTGCGACATATTCTTGAGCGCCAGGGTGATGCCCGCCGATTGGTGATGCTTCAGCACGCAGAGGTTCACCAGCTTGTTCACTTCGCGCGTGAGGAACCGTGCGACGTAGGAGCGGCGGTGGTGAAGGTCGCCGGGATTACCCTCGGGCAGAACCACCTGGGTCTCCATGTAATGGTCGGGGTCGTACCCGCCCATGTCGA
>CAYRPT010000428.1:0-4504 GCA_964425895.1 uncultured Solibacteraceae bacterium
GGCTGGGACAACATCGACCTCTTCGGATGGCTCGGCTATCCGATGCAGATCAAGGTCAATTTCCTGTGCCGGGACTCGATTCTGGCGGCGCCGATCGTGCTGGACCTGGTTCTTTTTCTGGACCTGGCGAACCGCGCCGGCCAGCGCGGCATTCAGGAGTGGCTGTCGTTCTACTTCAAGGCGCCCATGACGGCGCCTGGGCTCTACCCGGAGCATGACCTCTTCATCCAGTTGATGAAGCTCAAGAACACGCTGCGCTGGATGCGAGGGGAGGACCTGATCACCCACCTCGGTCTGGAATACTACGACTGAGGGCTTTCCGGCTATCGGGATACCCCGCACGGAACGAACAGGATCAGGCTGAGGGGTACCGCGCCGCTGCTCACTCCCCGGGGGTGGTTCCATGAGAGTGTTGGTGATCGGAGGGACGCTGTTCATCGGCCGCCGGCTCGTCCGCCGGCTTCTCGGCGAGGGGCACGAAGTCGCTGTCCTGCACCGCCGGGACCGGCACGAGCTCGGCCCGGAAGTGGAGAATCTTGCCGGCGACCGCAACGACCCCGAATTGGTCCGGCGGGCGCTGGCCGGCCGCCGCTTCGACTGGGTTTTCGACAACGTCTACGATTGGGAACGCGGCACTACCGCCGCGCAGGTGGAGGGGACGGCGCGGGCGTGCGGCAACGTCAGCCGGTACGTGTTTCTCTCGAGCGTGGCCGCCTACGGCGAGGGCCTCGACCGCCGCGAGGAGCACGCGCTCGCTCCCGCGGACCATCCCGAGCCGTACGTCGCCCACAAGGCCCAAAGCGAGCGGGTCCTCCTGCGCCTCCACCGCGAAGAAGGTTTCCCCGCCGTGACGCTGCGCCCCCCTTACGTCTACGGGCCCGAGAACCCGTTCTACCGGGAGGCTTTCTTCTGGGACCGGTTCGCCGCCGGCCGCCCGGTGATCGTGCCCGGAGACGGCAGCCGGCTGATGCAGTTCGTATTTGTGGACGACCTGGTGGAAGCCTGCCTGTTGGCCGCCCGGGAGCCCGCCGCCGTGGGCGAGGCGTTCAACATTGCGGATCCGCGGCCTGTGACCCAGCGTGAGATGGTCCTCGCGCTGGCCCGCGCCGCCGCGTGTGAGCCCCGGATTGTCTCTGTTCCTCGCGACCGTATCGCGGCGCTTGGCGGCAATCCGATGGGTCCGGACAACCTGTATTTCGCGGTGTACTTCGACATGCCGCCGATCAGCCAAAACACCGAAAAGGCCCGCCGCTTGTTGGGCTTTGAACCCACTTCTTTCGATGAAGGTTTGCGCCTCACCTACGCCTGGTACCGGGACCATCACCGGCCGCCGCCGAGCGACTACGCTTTCGAGGACCGGCTGATGCGCGGCGATGGCTGAGGCTCGCATTTCTGCGCGGGGCATTTGGCATTCTGTTTCGCGAGCCTCAATGAATCTCCCAGGACCGCCAGGACCGCCGTGCGGTCTTGCGGAAGTTCTCGGGGTGGCTGATAATACCTGATATCCCTCTGGGAGGAGGAGACTAATGAAGAGATCTTGTACCGGAAGTCTGCACCGGACCGCGGCGGCATGCTGGACAGTTCTACTGCTTTCGAGCGCGCCCGCTCTCGCGCAGTCCGGACGAAGTCCCGCCGAAGGGCCCTTTGTCCTGGAGGGCCACGCCTGGAGCAGCCAGGCCGACTTCATTCTGAGCGGCGCCCGCTGCGCCACGCCGGAAGTGGATATCACAGAGCGCGTGGGCATCGAGTCGCGTTTCGCGACCTCGGCCCGTGCCGCCCGCGCACCGGGTAGCGTGACCATTCCGGTCTATGTCCACGTCATCAACAAAGGCGCCGGGATCGCCAACGGTGACGTCCCACAGTCCCAGATTGACGCGCAAATCCAGATTCTCAATGTCGGCTTCACGGGCTCCTACAACGGCCAGACCTTCGGGGCCGACACGCCCTTCCGCTTTCAGTTGGCCGGTGTCACACGGACGACGAACGCGAACTGGTACGCCAACTGCGCTCCCGGTTCCGCGGCGGAAATCGAAATGAAGGGCCAGCTTCGCCAGGGCGGAGCAGAGACCCTGAATCTGTACACGTGCAATCCGGCGGGCGGCCTGCTCGGGTGGGCCACTTTCCCGTGGTGGTACGGCTCGGATCCGAGCGACGATGGCGTCGTTGTGCTCTACTCGAGTCTGCCCGGCGGCACCGCCACTCCGTACAACCTGGGTGATACCGGAACCCACGAGGTCGGCCATTGGCTGGGGCTATACCACACGTTCCAGGGCGGCTGCAGCCAGACGAACGACGGCGTTCCGGACACTCCGGCCGAGCAAACCCCGGCCAGCGGCTGCCCGGTGGGCCGTAACACATGCTCGGCGCCGGGCAACGACCCGATCTTCAACTTTATGGACTACTCCGACGACCGGTGTATGTTCCAGTTCACTCCGTGGCAATCGTTCCGGATGGACGTGGCGCACGGCCTGTTCCGCTAGCAGGTTCAAGGCGGGGGAGGAGCGTTCCGTGCATGCCGCCCCCGCGCCACAACCTTCCCCCGGCCGGGAGCTTAGCGCTCCGGACCACGCCGGCGGCCGCCCTGCTGCATGCGGTCCCGCATCTTCTCGCGCATCTCCTGCTGCATCTTCTGATATTCGGGCTTCTGCTCCGCGGTGAGCACTTCGGCCACCTTCGCGTCCGTACTTTGCCGGAGCTCCCGCGCTTCGGACCGTAACGCGGCCCGATCTCCCCCGGACCGCATCTTTTCCCGCAGCGGGGCCATTTGCTCTTCATGGTCCTCGAAGATCGCCTTGATCTTCTGCTCCTGGTCCGCGGTCAGCTTCAGGCGTTCCTTCATGGCCTCGAGCACCTTCGCCTGCGCTTCGCCCGCCGGCATCATGCCGCCCGGATCCTGGCCGGAAAGCACCACCGCGCCCGCGGCGCACGAAAGACACCATACGGCCAGTCGACGTGTTAGAAACGACATTGACAATCTCCTTTCAGGGAGGCAGAACCCCTCCCCACATCAGACGAACGGGACGGGGTGAAAGGTGACGGCCCGGCAAAAAAGAGATGCGCTCTCATCCGCCGGCGCTTCGGGCCCGCAGGGCCGCCGCCCGTTCGACAAGACTCAATCGCTCCTGGCTCGTCCAGCTCCGCTGAATCTCCTCTTCGGGAAGGCCGAGCATCCGTCCCAGCAGAATATAGGCGGGCAGCGCGTGCGGCAGGTGCTTCCACCGCGCCATATCGAGCAACGCATCGAGCGAACGGGTTCGCAGTTGCGCGAGTACCTCCGCGTTGCCGTGCTCGGTGAGGTTCACCAAACTGACCGCCGCCGTCGCCCGGTCGGTCCAGATGACCGAGTTCACCATCTCGATGAGCCACGTGGGCGGGATCTCGATCCCGGCCGTAGGTTTCGTTTTGGCCAGCACCTCGAACGCCGCCAGCGACCGCATCGCGTTGTTACGCACCGTCTCGTCAGGGTCGCGCAGGGCGTAGAGCAGGTCCGGAACGACGTCTTTCTTCGCCGCGGCGTAGCCGATCACGTAGGCCGCGATGGCGCGATGTTCCTCATTGAACGAGTTGCGGAGCACGTCGCGAATCACATCCAGATGTTTGCCGGCGAGCTCCACAAAGCGTTCCTGATGCGTGCGGGCCGGTGCATATCTCATGAGCGCATGGCCCTGGGTGAGATCCTCCTGCACCTCTTCGTTGGCCACTGCGTCGTTCAGGGCGGCGAGGAACAGAGCGTAGGTGTCGTGAATCTCCCCCGGGAGCAGCACGGGATCTACCGGGGGCTCGCGATGGGCGAAGTGCGGCGAGCCCTTTTCCTCGATGCCGACGTAAAGGATGGCCTTGCCGTTTTCACAGCAGACGGCTTGGAGACGGGCCACCACGATTCCGGGAAGGCCCTCAAGCCGCAGCTCCGTGTCGTTCTTCGAGCTCGGCAACGGCCCGCCCTCGTGAACCCCGAGCGCCCGGCGGATCTTTTCTTCCGGGACCGTGCGGAGTCCGTAGAAATCGATGACTCCGATGCGCGGGCCCTCATCCTCCCGCGGCTGCGCATGGGCCGGGCGAAAACCAGCGCTGCCTCCGAGGGCCGCCAGACCCAGCAGGCCCGCCTCCATCACCGCCAGGAAGCGCCAACTCCGGGCGAAGACTCGTCGAAGAGAGTCCATTGTAGTTATTAGACGCGGCGGCGGGCCGCCCGGCTACGCTTGTTTTTCGGCCATGGGTCCGATGATCGGCAGCACTACCTTCTGATCCTGGTAAGTCTTGACGAGCATGAAGATCCACAAGACAAAAGCTGCCAGACCGATCAGCGGGCCGACGAACAGGGAGACCGTCCATGGCATGATGATGTTCAGGGCGATCTGGAGAACGATCAAAGCCACGGAAAGAAAGATGGATTGGAAGGCGTGGAACCGCACCTTCCGGTTCCGGCTGTACGGCTCCAGCACCAGGAAGAGAATCCCGGTAATCAGCCCCAACACGTAGCAAAGCGTGCCGGCCACGTTGTCGG
>CAYRPT010000429.1:0-4461 GCA_964425895.1 uncultured Solibacteraceae bacterium
GTGCGGCTGGCCGCGCTAAGGCTCGCCACCAGTGCTTGCTGCTCTTGAAGGAACTCCCCGATCTTGCGCCGGGCGATCAGCGCATCGGCGGCATCGCGGAAGGCAAACTGGACCGTCTGCTGATACTCGTACACGGCCGTTTGCCGGCGGGCCTCGGCGGCCCGCACACCGGAGCGGATCCGGCCGGCGTTGAACACCGGCAGATTCGCGATCGGGCCGAACAGCCAAACGCCGCTCGCGCCTTCGAAGAGGCTGCCCAGCGCCGCGCTCTCAAAGCCGGCCTGGCCAGTGAGCGCGATCCGCGGAAAGTAGGCCGCGCGGGCGACTCCGACATCCAGATTGGAGGCGATGAGGTTGCGCTCCGCCCGCCGGATATCCGGGCGCCGCTCGAGCAGATCGGAGGGGAGTCCCGGAGGGAGAGCCAATACAATCCGTTGATCGGCGAGCGTGGACCGGCGTTCCACCGGACCGGGATTCTGACCAAGGAGGAAGTGAATGCGGTTCTCCGTCTGCTCGATCGCCTGTTCCAGGTCTACGATGGTGATCCTCGCCGTCTGCACCAGGATCTCCGCCTGCCGCTGTTCGATCTCGGCGGAAACGCCGCGCTCGACCCGCAGCTTCACGAGGCGTAACGCCTCCTCCCGCGCGGTCAGGGAAGTTCTGGTGATCTCCAGTTGCTGATCGAACGTTAGCAGATCGAAGTAGGCTTGCGTGACGTCCACGACCAGCGACTGATAGACCAGGGCGCGGGCCTCTTCGGCCGCCAGCAGCCGGCTGCGCGCGGCGGCGGTGGCGTTGCGGAGGCGCCCCCAGAAATCGAGCTCCCAGTTCAGGCCGAGACCGGTCTGGGTGACGTTGCGCTCCCTGTTCAGGGTGGGGGGCAGCGGGGTGGCGCCATTGCCGCTCAGCCGGAGATTGGTGTACTGACCGTAGGCGTCGACGGTGGGAAACTGATCTGCGCGCGTGATGCCCACCAGCGCCCGCGCTTCCAGCACACGGGCGGAAGCGATGAGCAGGTCATAGTTCTGATCTACCGCGGTCCGGACGAGACTCCGCAGCTTCTCATCGGTGAGCAGGTCGCTCCATCCAAGCTCCGCCAGGATGCGGTCCCCATCCGAACCGGGCAAAGCGTCCGCGCTGCGGTGGGTGGCCGGAACGGCCGGTACGGGACGTTGGTATCTCGGCGCCAAAGAGCACGCGGCCGACACCAGGAACGCGCCGGCCAGGGAACAGCAAAGGGCGGTGCGGTTCACGCTTTGCCCCCTGTCGGAACGGCAGCCTCGGATGACTGACTGGCTGGCGGCCGGAACAGACGTTCCACCAACCGCTCCACCACCACATAGAGCACCGGGACCAGCAGTACGCCCAGGGCGGTGGCCGCCGTCATCCCGCTGAACACCGCCGTACCCAGCGAGTGGCGCGCCGCGGAACCGGCGCCCCCGGCCAGCATCAGCGGAACCACGCCCAGAACAAAGGCGAACGACGTCATCAGGATAGGGCGGAACCGAAGCCGCGATCCCTCAAGGGCGGCGTCCTCGATCGCCATATGTTCCCGCTCGCGCTTCATCTTGGCGAACTCGACGATGAGAATGGCGTTCTTGGCGGCCAGCCCGAGCAGCATGATCAATCCGATCTGGACGTAGACGTCGTTGATAAGCCCGCGAATCCAGGTCCCCAGAAACGCGCCGAGAATCCCGAGAGGAAGGCCCAGGATGACCCCGAACGGGATGGCCCAGTTCTCGTACAGCGCGGCCAGAACGAGGAAAACAAACACCATCGCCAGAACAAAGATGATCGCTTGCGCTCCGGCGGCCTGCTTTTCCTGGTAGGCCATGCCGGTCCATTCAAATCCGAAGCCCTCCGGCAATTCGCGTTGGGCCACGGCCTCCATGGCGGCGAGCGCGTCTCCGGAGCTGTAGCCCGGCGCCGCGGAGCCGCTGATCTCGGCGGTGCGGAACAAGTTGAAGCGTTGAAGGATATCCGGCCCGCTGGTCCGATCGACGGAAACCAGGGTTCCGAGAGGCGTCATCGAGCCGCCTTCGGCTCGGACGAAGATGCGCTCGATGTTGTCCGCCGTGAGCCGGAATTCGGGTTCCGCCTGTAGCATCACCTTGTAGGTGCGGCCGAAGCGGTTGAAGTCGTTGACCTGGAGGCCGCCGAGGTACATTTGCAGGTTGTCGAAGATGCTCTTCAGAGGGACGCCCATTTGTTTGGCCTTATCCCGGTCCAGGTCCAGCCGCACCATCGGGACGGAGGTCTTGTAGCCGCTGTAGAGGCCGGTCAGGGCCGGCTCCTGGGCCGCGGACGTCATCAACTTGCGGAGCGCGGCTTCGAGTTCCTGCGGGCTCCCGCCCTTGCGGTCCTGAAGTTCAAACTGAAATCCGCCGGCAGTGCCCAGGCCGGGGATCGGCGGAGGGACAAAAGCAATGCCCAGCGCTTCGGGATAGCTGAAGAATTCGCGCTGCAACTGGCCCAGGATCGCACCCACCGAGAGCGTCGGCCCGTGACGTTGACTCCAGTCGTCAAGGGTCACGATGTAGCTCCCGTTGTTCGAGGAGTAGGCGCCCGTCAGCAGGTTCAGACCGCCCATGGTGATGACATCCCTCACTCCGGGCAACCGCGCCAGAAATTCCTCACCGCGGCGCAGGATCGCATCCGTGCGCTCCACGGAGGCGCCGTCAGGGAGACCTATGCTGGCCATGATGACGCCTTGGTCCTCGGACGGAACGAACCCGGAGGGTAACAGCTTGAGCAATCCCCAGGCGCCGGCCATGATGGCGGCCAACAGCGCCATCGAAAAAGCGCTGCGCCGGATCAGGCTCCTGACTCCGCGGATGTAGCCGGAGGTGGCGCGATGGAACCATCGGTTGAAGGCGCCGAGGAACTTCGCCACCGGGCCGGTGCCCGGCACCCGGGGCTTCAGGAGCATGCGGCAGAGTGCCGGCGTCAGGGTCAGCGCCACCAGGGCGGACAGAAGCACCGATACGGAGAGAGTGAGAGCGAATTGCCGGTAGAGTTCACCGGTGAGACCGCCCATGAACGCCACCGGAACAAATACGGCGGTGAGTACGAGGGCGATTCCCACCACCGGCCCGGACACCTCCTCCATCGCTTTCTCCGTGGCCGCGAGCGGCGAGAGGCCATGCTCAATGTGATGCTCCACGGCTTCGACCACCACGATGGCGTCGTCCACCACGATGCCGATGGCGAGGACCAGACCGAATAGAGTAAGGGTATTGATGGTGAAGCCCAGCGGGATGAACGCCGCAAACGTTCCCACCAGCGAGACGGGCACCGCCAGCATCGGGATGAACGTCGCGCGGAAGCTGCCCAGGAATAGGAACACCACGAGGATGACCAGCGCCATCGCTTCCAGGAGCGTCTTCAGCACTTCCTTCACCGAAGCGGATATGAACAGGGTGGAATTGTAAGTGAAGCTGTAGTCGAGCCCCGGCGGAAAGTTGGCCTTCGCCTCGTTCATCGTGGTCACGATCCCGGAGGCCACTTGGAGGGCGTTCGCGCCCGGGGATTGGTACACGATCAAGACCGTCGCGGGCGAGCCGTTCAGCCGCCCGAAGGAAGCATAGTCCTTGGCCGCCAGTTCGGTGCGGGCGATATCGCGAATCCGCAGAAGCGATCCGTCCGGCAAGGCGCGGACAATCATGTTGTCGAATTCCGACTTTTCCGTAAGCCGCCCCTTCACGTCGACCGTGTATTGAAACTCGATCCCTCTGGGTGCGGGCGGCTGGCCGATCTGGCCGGCAGGCGCCTGGACGTTCTGGTCCCGAATCGCACCCGCCACATCCGAAGCGGTGAGCCCCAGCTTGGCCAGTTTGTCGGGACGGAGCCACATTCGCATGGCGTAGTCACGCTGGCCGATGATCATCGTGCTGCCGACGCCGGGAACCCGGCTGAGCCGGTCCACGATGTTGATCGTCGCGTAGTTGCTTAGAAAGAGTTCGTCGTAGGAGCCGTCCGGCGAATAGATCGTCAAGGCCCCGATCATGTCGGGGGACTGCTTCTTCACCTGAACGCCGTACGCGAGCACCTCGGACGGCAGCTTCCCCTCCGCCTTTTTGACCCGGTTCTGAACATCCACGGCGGCCAGGTTAAGGTCGGTGCCGACGCTGAACGTGCAGGTGAGCACGTAACGGCCGTCGTTGGTGCTCTTCGAGGACATGTACAGCATGTTCTCCGCGCCGTTCACCTCCTGCTCGATCGGAATGGCCACGGATTGTTCCACCACCTGGGCGTTCGCGCCGACGTAAATCGTCTCCACCTGCACCGTAGGCGGAGTGATCTGCGGATACTGCGCCACCGGCAGCGTGAAGATGGACATGGTGCCCGCGATGAGGATGACGAGCGAAAGGACGATCGCGAAGACCGGTCGGTGAATGAAAAACCTTGCCATAGCGGTATCGCCCCTTAATCGCGGCGCGCGGGAACAATGGTCACGGGAAC
>CAYRPT010000430.1:0-2664 GCA_964425895.1 uncultured Solibacteraceae bacterium
CGACGCGCTTTTTGGGGTGCTCCAGATCTCCGGATACGTGCCGCCGCGCACCGCTGTATCGGCCCGCGGGAAGTTGCGGCGCCTGATCCGGCGGATGAAGTTGAACTCGACCGATGCGGTGGCCTGGCTGGGCATGGCGCGGCAGATCCGGTGGAAACTGGATGCCGAGGGCGCCGCCGGTCCGCGCGGGCCGCGTGTAACCTGAAAGTGGACTATGACCAAGGTCGACCTACGCTACCGGCTCACGAGGCCTCTCGACGAAACGCTGATGGAACAAATCGCCCGGGCCCATGGAACCTACGGCATTCTCCGGGTGAAGCTCGAACCGTCGCTCGACGCACTCACGGTGGAATACGACGCCTCGCGCCTCACCAGGGACCAGGTCGAAGCGGTCCTTCACCGGGCCGGCATCCCGGCGGAGCCGCTCAAACGGTGACAGGGTGGCGGGGGCCCGCACCGGCCCTACAATAAGGGGAATGACCTCGATTCCCGACGTTTCGGCAACCGCGGATCGAATCAAGAACTACGAAGCGGTAATCGGCCTCGAAGTGCACGTCCAGCTTGCGACGCGCACCAAGATCTACTGCGCCTGTCCCACCGGGTTCGGCGCCCCGCCCAACACCAACGTCTGCCCGGTGTGCCTCGGACTTCCCGGCGCGCTGCCGGTGCTGAATAAGAGGGCCGTGGAGCTGGCAGTGCAGGCCGCGCTGGCGTTGAACTGCCGCATGAATCCGATATCGCGCCTGGCGCGGAAGAACTACTTCTATCCGGATCTCCCCAAGGGCTACCAGATTTCGCAGTATGAGCTGCCGCTCGCCGAGGACGGCGGGATCGACCTTGAGACGGGGGGCGCGACCCGTCGCATCGGCGTCACCCGGGTCCACATCGAGGATGACGCCGGCAAGAGCATCCATGAGGGGTTCAAAGATTCGGACCGCTACACCTACGTGGACCTGAACCGCTGCGGGACGCCGCTGATCGAAATCGTGACCGAGCCGGATCTGCGCGGCGCCGAGGAGGCCTACGACTTCCTTGTCGAGCTCAAGCAGACGCTTCAATTCGTCGAGGTCTCCACGTGTGACATGGAAAAAGGACACCTGCGCTGCGACGCCAACGTCTCGGTGCGGCGCCGCGGGGAACAGCAGCTCGGAACCAAGGCCGAGGTCAAGAATCTGAACTCGTTCCGCTTCCTGCGCGAGGCGCTCGACTACGAGATCGCCCGTCAGGTGGCGGTGCTCGAAGCGGGCGGCCGCATCGAGCAGGAAACGCGGCTGTACAACCCAGGGTCGGGCGAAACGGTGGCCATGCGAAGCAAAGAACACGCGCACGACTACCGCTATTTCCCGGAACCGGACTTGCTGCCGCTCAAGGTGGGCGGCGCTTGGCTGGAGGCGATCCGCGCAGCGATGCCCGAACTGCCCGCCGCCCGGCGGAGGCGCTTCGCGGAGAGCTACGGGCTGCGCGAGTACGACGCCCGGGTTTTGACCGCATCGCGACCTTTGGCCGAATACTTTGAACGGACTGTGCGGGCGGCCGGTGACCCCGTGGAGGCGGCCAAGTGGGTACAGGGCGAACTCGCTGCCGCGTTGAACGCGGACGGCCGGGAGATCTCCGATTCGCCGGTGGCGCCTGAACAGTTGGGTGAACTGATTCGACTCGTCAAGGATGGCCGTCTGACCGGTAAACTCGCCAAGGAGGTCTTCGTCAAGATGCACGCCACCGGCGAGGCGCCGTCCGTGATCGTCGAGCGCGAGGGCTTGAAAGTAATGGGCGGCGACGACCTCGCCCGGACCGTCCACGATGTGCTCGCCGCCAATCCCGCGCAGGTGGAGCAGTACCGCGGCGGCAAGACCACGGTGCTGGGCTTCTTCGTGGGCCAGGTGATGAAGGCGACGCGCGGCCAGGCGGACCCGCGGCGGGTCAGTGAACTGCTCCGCGAAAAACTGGGATAGGAGCAGGCAAAGAGCAGGCGCCGGAGGGGGGCCGGCGGTTTCGCCCGCCAAGGGTGGTTTTTCGCCGCCCCGCTATGCCATCGTCGTTTTGTTTTCGTGGATCTGCTGGAGGCTCCAGACGCGGATCGGATCGCGGCGGCGGCTGGCGACGGCCTCGGCGGCGGCCCGGGCGGCGCTGATGGTCGTGATGCAGGGCGTCTGGTACATGACGGCGCTGCGGCGGATGACCCGCTCGTCGCTGAATGATGTCGCGCCGGCCGAAGTATAAATGATGAGCTGCACCTGGCCGCCCTTGATCAGGTCCACCACATTGGGCCTACCTTCGTTGACTTTGAAGATCCGCTTCGCGGGCAGCCCGGCGGCATCGAGCGCGGCCGCAGTGCCGCGGGTGGCCACCAGCTCGAAACCGAAATCGGCGAACAGACGCGCTACCTGCACGGCGCTGGCTTTGTGGCGGTCATTGACGCTGATGAAGATGCGGCCCCGGTCCGGTAGCGGGGTGCCGGCGCTCAACTGCGCCTTGGCGAACGCCTCACCGAAGTTGTCGCCCACGCCCATCACCTCGCCGGTCGATCGCATCTCCGGGCCGAGCGCCGGATCGACCCCGGGGAACTTCTGGAACGGAAACACCGGGCTCTTGACGAAATACTGCGGCACGGGCAGCACACCCGAGCTCAACCCGCCGGTGAAGCGACGGAGGTCCTCCATCCTG
>CAYRPT010000430.1:2674-4449 GCA_964425895.1 uncultured Solibacteraceae bacterium
AGCCGACGGCCACCTTCGGCAGGGGCACGCCGGTGGCTTTGCTTACGTAGGGGACGGTGCGCGACGCCCGCGGGTTCACCTCCAGCACGTAGACCGTCCCGTCTTTGATGGCGTACTGGACGTTCATCAGGCCGATCACACGGAGAGCCCGCGCCAGCCGCTCGGTGTAATCGCGAATCGTGGCGAGATCCTTCTCCACGATCGACGTAGCCGGGAGGACGCAGGAACTGTCCCCCGAGTGAACGCCGGCCTCTTCGATGTGCTCCATAATGCCGGCGATCAACACGGCTTCGCCGTCGGAGAGAGCGTCGACGTCCACCTCGATGGCGTCTTCGAGGAACCGGTCGATCAACACGGGGCGCTCCTGCGAGAAGACCACCGCTTCCCGCATGTAGCGGCGGACGGTCTCCTCGTCGTAGGCGATCACCATCGCTCGGCCCCCGAGCACGTAACTCGGCCGGACCAGCACCGGATAGCCGATCCGGCGGGCGATGTCACACGCCTCGTCGATGTTCACGGCGGAACCGTTGGGGGGCGATGGAATACCGAGCTCGTCGAGCAGCCTGCCGAACAGCTTGCGGTCTTCCGCGAGGTCGATGTTCTCGGGGTCGGTCCCGATGATCGGAACCCCGGCGCGCTTCAAGGGGAGCGCGAGCGTCAGCGGCGTTTGGCCGCCGAACTGGACGATCACGCCGTCCGGCTTCTCGGTGTCGTAGATGTTGAGGACTTCCTCCAGCGTGAGCGGCTCGAAGTACAGGCGGTGGCTCGTGTCATAGTCGGTGGAAACCGTTTCCGGGTTGCAATTGACCATGATCGACTCGCGGCCGAACTCCTGCAAAGCGAACGAAGCATGGCAACAGGCGTAGTCGAACTCGATTCCCTGGCCGATCCGGTTCGGTCCGCTCCCGAGGATCATGACCTTGGACCGGTCGTCCGGCTCGGCCTCGCACTCGGATTCAAAACTCGAATACAAGTAGGGGGTGAAACTTTCGAACTCCGCCGCGCAGGTATCGACGCGGTTGAAGACCGCGCGGATGCCGAGGTCGAGGCGTTTCTTCCGCACCTCAAGCGGATCGCAGCCCCAGAGCCGCGCCAGACGCTTGTCGGAAAGGCCGGAGCGCTTGGCGTGCCGTAGCTCGTCCGCGTTGGCGGTCTCCAGCCTGCGCCCCCGCAGATTCGCTTCGAGGTCTACGCCTTCCTTCACCTGCGTGAGGAACCAGCGGTCGATCTTGGTCATCTCGTAGACCTCTTCGACCGACCGTCCCTTCTCGAAAGCGAAGCGGATGTACTTCAGGCGATCGGGGTTCGGCGTGATCAGGCGGCGGGGAATCTGCGCCTCTTCGAACTCGTCGTGGTCGGAGCTCTTCCCGGTTTCGAGGCTGCGGATGCCTTTCATCAAAGCCTGCTTGAACGTCCGGCCGATGGACATGACCTCGCCAACGGACTTCATCTGAGTGCCCAGCACCGGCTCGGCGCCCGGGAACTTCTCGAACTGCCAGCGCGGGATCTTGACCACGACGTAGTCGAGCGTCGGCTCGAAGCAAGCGGGCGTCTTGCGCGTAATGTCGTTCTTGATCTCGTCCAGGCGATAGCCGACGGCGAGTTTCGCGGCGATCTTGGCGATGGGGAAGCCGGTGGCCTTCGAGGCGAGCGCCGAGCTCCGCGACACGCGCGGGTTCATTTCGATGATCACCATCCGCCCGTTGTCCGGATCGATGGCGAATTGCACGTTGGAACCGCCGGTATCGACGCCGATTTCACGCAGGCACGCCAGA
>CAYRPT010000431.1:0-4448 GCA_964425895.1 uncultured Solibacteraceae bacterium
GACCTGCGGGGTCGTGGGCCCTCCCCCGACAACGGCCCCCCCTGCGCTGTTGGCACCGTTCCGTTCGAAGAGGCAGTCCTCGATCAGGACGCTGGCGTACCGTTGCGTGTACAAGGCGCCCCCCCAGCCGCTCGGGAAGCATCCGTTCCAGGATTTCGAGTACATCGGCGCCGAGCAGCGTCATCCCATGGCCGGTGAGCTTCCCATAGCTGAAGATGCCCGACAGCCGTTGGCGGAACCCCAGGCCGGAGAACGTGCATTCGCAGGCGGCCGGCTCGATGGCGGCGCTGTCTTCCATCTCGGCGTTGATCAGCATCAGCGGCGCCTGCTCACCCAGAGCGGTGAAGCGAAGCGAAGGCGCAAGCACGCCGGCGTCGCCGACGCGAACGTCCCTGGAGATGACCGCCAGGCTGTCGCGAAACAAGTGGACATCATTGCCCTGCCGGATCTGCCGGCAGGCGCAGCCAATGGGTCCCAACTCGACGGCCCAGTAGAGGGGACAGGCTTCGGCGCCCGCCGCCTCGATCACCCTCCGCTTGGCCCCGGTGAGGGCTTCGCCGGTGACGACAAACAGCGTGCCGGAGAGGTCGATGCCCCGGTCGAGCGCGGCGCCGGCTACACGAACCGCGGGACTGACATAGCCGAGCACGGCGGCGCCAGAGCCGGCTTCGAGGAGCCGCCCCAAGTGGTCCGCCACCGGTCCAAAGTCGTTCTCGGGCAGATACTGAGGAGGCGGCACGGCGGCGCCCAGGCTCCGGCAAACGCCCGCCAGCATGCCGGTGACGGCGCGATAGTGGCCCGTGTCTTTGAGGCCGCCTCCGACGGCGTACCAGGCTCGCAGCGGCCAACCCAGGCGGCATGCCGCGGTGCAAAGCACCAGGCCGGCCGTCGAGGGCAGGATGGGCCAGATCTCGATGAGCGGCCGCCGATCGAGCTGAAACTCCCGGGCGATGAAGCGAAGGTAGCGTTCGTTGTGGAGGCGGAAGCCGACGCCGGCGGGCACCGCTGTGCCACGGCTCCGGCTGCCGGAAGTCCGCGAGGTCAAGCGGCCCTCCCCGCGGCGGTTGACCAGCGCGCCGGGAGGGGCGGGAATTCGACGGCCGTCCCGCATTACCGGGCTGAGCCCCTTCAGCTCGGCGTGAGTCAGGTAAACACCGGCGTCGTGGAGAGCGCCGAGCGTCGGCTCGAGCCCATCACGGCGAACCGCGCGCCCAAGCTGCGCCCAATCGCAACCCGCAAGCTCGAACATCCGCCGGTAGGGGTTCTCCGGCCGGTCGAAGATATTCTCCCTGGCCAGCCGGAGGAAGCGCTCCGAGCGCTGCTCTTCGGGCTCAGGCAGTACCGGAGCGTCGCGGCGCGGGCCGCGGACATAGCCCGCCAGACTTACGGCGAGCCACGCGTAGTGGATCGCTTCACGCAGCATGCGCCGCACCCGGATCTTCGTCGACCATCCTCTTACAGGACGAACCTATCAGCTTCCGGGCGTCGAAAGCGGGGCCGGCTTCCACTTCCCCGGGCGGAAATCTGCGAGACTAGCTCTGAGACGGGCCGGCCGCCGCGGCCGGGCGCCCCCAAGGACGTGGGCATTCTATGAAAGCACTCCTGCTCAGGCAATACATGGAAATGGAGCTGGCGGACATGCCGGTGCCGGACATCGGTCCGGGGGATCTGCTCGTGCGGGTGAAGGCGTGCGGGATCTGCGGCAGCGACGTCCACGGCTTTGACGGCAGCACGGGGCGGCGGATCCCGCCGCTGGTGATGGGCCACGAGGCCGCCGGCATCGTGGAAGCAGCCGGTTCCGGGGTGGCCGATTTTCGGCCCGGCGACCGGGTCACGTTCGACTCAACGGTGTCATGCGGCCAGTGTTTCTTCTGCCGGCGCGGCGACATCAACCTGTGCGACAACCGGCAGGTGCTGGGCGTCTCCTGCGGGGAGTACCGGCGCCACGGGGCGTTCGCCGAGTACGTGACCGTTCCACGGAACATCGCCTACAAACTACCCGACACCCTCTCGTTCGAGCACGCCGCGATGATCGAGGCCGTTTCGGTGGCCGTCCATGCGGTGAACATTACCCCCGTGGTCCTGGACGACACTGCGGTCGTGGTGGGCAGCGGCATGATCGGCCTGCTGGTGATCCAGGCACTGCGGCTGGCGGGCTGCGGCCGGGTGATCGCGGTGGACATCGACCCCGCGAAACTCCGGATGGCGCTCGAGCTCGGCGCCGACGAGGCGGTGAATTCGCGGGACGCCGACGTGACCGCGTACGTCCGCGAACGGACCGGGGGACGCGGCGCCGACATCGCGATGGAGGTCGTTGGGGCGACCGAACCCCTCCAGACGGCGCTGGCGGCCCTGCGAAAGGGCGGCGCGCTGACGCTCGTGGGCAACATCTCACCCCAGGTGGAGCTGCCGCTGCAATCGGTGGTCACCCGGCAGATCCGCGTGATGGGCTCCTGCGCCTCCTCCGGCGAGTATCCGGCCTGCATCAGCCTGCTGGCGCGGGGCGCGATCCGGGTGGAGCCCATGATCAGCGCCCGGGCCCCCCTCGAGGAGGGGCCCGCGTGGTTTCTCCGGCTCTATGGCAAAGAGCCGAACCTGATGAAGGTGATCATCCAGCCGTAGCACGGCACCGGGGAGTCTGTCGCGCATATGTTCGACCTGAACGGCAAAGTCGCCATCGTCACCGGCACGAGCCGCGGGCTCGGCCAGTATTTCGGCCGGGCGCTCGCCAAAGCGGGCGCCGACCTGGTCATCACCAGCCGCCGGACGGATACGCTCGAGGAGTTTCGCCGTGAGGTGGAGGCGCTCGGACGCCGCGCGCTGCCGCTGGAGCTTGACGTTCGGGACGCCGCCAGCATCCATCGCATGGTGGAAGCGGCCCACGCGAGCTACGGGAAGATCGACATCCTCGTGAACAACGCCGGGTGCAACATTCGCAAGCCGGCTCTCGAGGTCACCTGGGACGACTGGAACCTGGTGCTGGACACCAACCTCCGCGGCTCGTTTTTCGTGGCCCAGGCCGTGGCGCGCGCCATGATCCCCAGGAAGTACGGGCGCATCATCAACATCGGTTCCGTCACCAGCGTCTTCGGCTATGCCGGGCTCACTCCGTACTGCGCCAGCCGAGGCGGCGTGAAGCAGATGACCATGAGCCTCGCGGACGACTGGGGGCCGTACGGCATCACTGTCAACTGCCTCGCGCCGGGCTGGTTCCGGACGGCCCAGAACCAGGTGCTCTACGAGAACAAGGAATGGGTGGAGTACCTGGTGGACCGGATCCCGCTGAAGCGTCCCGGGCAGCCGAGCGACCTCGAAGGAGCGGTGGTGTTCCTCGCCTCGGACGAGAGCGCCTACATCACCGGCCAGACACTGTTGGTGGACGGCGGCATCTCCACGGGCGCGACCAACGCGACCGTGGCGAAGAAATAGGGACCCCGGCGGCGCGGGCCGTTCACCCCCCGGTGCGGTTCCGTGAGAGAATCCCGGCATGAACCGGGCAATCCTTCTAGCAGTTGCCGTTCTGGCCGCGAGCGCTTCCGGCCAGGATGAGACCCGCCGGCCGCTCCTGCGCGAAGCGAGAGCGATCACGGACGCCGCCGCCGCCGAGATCGCTTCCCGCGAAACCTGGGAACCGCTGCGCGTGCAGCGGCTCGAGCAGATGCGCGACATGCTCGGCCTGCTTCCGTGGCCGGAGCGGACCGACCTGCGGGTGCGCAACGCCGGCCGTCTGGAACGCCCCGGCTACACCGTGGAGAAACTCGCTTTCGAGAGCCTGCCGCACATCTACGTCACCGCGAATCTCTATCTGCCGCGGGGGGCAGGGGCCGGCGCCCGCGTCCCGGCCATTGTCTACGTATGCGGCCATTCCTACTCGCCGCACGGGGCCAAGGCGCAGTACCAGCGGCACGGGATCTCGTTCGCGAAGAACGGCTACGCGTGCATTATTCTCGATCCGATTCAGATCGCCGAGACCTTCGCCCTCCATCACGGGATCCTGAACCAGGCGATGCCGGAATGGTATGCGCGAGGGTACTCGCCGGCGGGCGTCGAGGTGTGGAACGCGATGCGCGCCATCGATTACCTGGAAACGCGGCCGGAAGTGGACGCCGCGAAGGTCGGTATGACCGGGCGCTCCGGCGGCGCCGCGATGACGTGGTTCACGGCCGCCGTTGACCCGAGAGTCAAAGTGGCCGCGCCCGTCATGGGAATCAGCACGTACGCCGCGAACCTGGAGGCGAACACCCAGCGGCTCCATTGCGACTGCATGTTCGTCGTGAACAGCCGCCGCCACTGCATGCTCCACCAGGGCGCCTTGATCGCACCGCGTCCGCTCCTCATGGCCCACGGCAGCAAGGACGCGCTGTTTCCGGTCCCCGGCTATGAGGAATTCGAGCGCCGGATTGCGGCCTTGTATGGGAGCTACGGGCGCGCCGGCGATTACCGCAACA
>CAYRPT010000432.1:0-4439 GCA_964425895.1 uncultured Solibacteraceae bacterium
TCATTGAGGTGGAGGATCAGGTGCGGGACCGTCTGATCAACCAGAAGGCGAACGATCTGGTCCAGCAGAGGCGCGCACGGCTGGAGCAACTCATGAAGTCCGCCGGCGGCGACCTCGGCAAACTGGCCCGCGAGATGGGTTTGACCGTGAAGACCAGTGAGGAGTTCACCCGCAACGGCAGCGTTACCGGGCTCGGGGCGGCGGCCTACATGCAGGAGGCGTTCGAAAAGCCGGTAGGCGCCCTGATTGGGCCGATCAACGCCATGGCCCAGACCGTGGTCTGCAAGGTGGTCGATAAGATACCCGCCGATATGACGAAACTGGCCTCCGAACGGGAGGATCTCCTCACGCGCCTTCAACAGCAGCGGGCGCAGGAGCGAAAGGAACTGTTCGAGGACGGTATCCTCACCGGGCTGATCAATGACGGCGACGTCAAGATTTACGAGCCAGTCATTCAACGCCTCATCAGCGTCTACACAACCGAAGGCTAGCGTAGGACGTTCGCGTCTCTCGGGGGAAGGGGCCGGGTGGTGGTTGTATTGGTTTTTTCTATCCTTGCCACGTGGCCGCATTCGAGTCCAACAGCCGGCAGCGGCAATCTAATGTAAAGTGCATGCCGCGTTCGCGTGTTCCGGGGCACATTCGCGGTCAAGTGGTTGCGTGTGATTGAGACCGTTGGAACGTTCTGAGGAAGGTTGAGATGCAGGTGGAAAAGATCCAATCGGAGGCCGCCGTCTGGACAGCCGATCCGAGCCAGCTCTCGCGCACTTTGGATCACCTGGCGTCGGTTCACGGTCTGGAAATGGGAGCGCCGGCCCTGCAGGGCGCCGTCGAACAGGCCTTGCGATCCGAGCCGGCCTCCGACTGGGCCGAGGCGTTGGTGGCGGCCGGCGCCGGGATGAACTTCAACCTTCTCCAAGTGCGGCGCAGCGTCCGTGAAGTGCTGCGCGCAGTCACTCCACGCACTCCGTGGGTGGTGCGAGCGCCGAACGCCGAGTACGGGGCCGAACTTCTGCTCGTCGTCGACAGCTCGTTCCGCAAGGTCCGGGTCATCCGGCCCGCCGAAAGCGGGAAGGCGCGGTGGATCCCGGCGGCGGGCCTCCTGGAGATGCTCGGCTGCTCGCACATGGACTGCGAGGTGGAGTGGGTGATCGGCGAGCCGGCGGCGCCGCTCGATCCGATGCGCTCGCCCGAGTCCTCTGCCTGGTATGGACACCCGCTGCGGCGTTTACAGGCCCTGCTTCGCACCGAAAGGCATGACTTGTGGGTGGTAGTGGTCTACTCCATTGCCATCGGCTTGTTGTCGCTTGTGCTGCCTATCGCGGTCCAGTCGCTGGTGAACACGGTCGCGTTCGGATCGGTGCTACAGCCGATCGTGGTGCTAACACTTTTCGTGTTCGTGGCCCTGGGCTTCTCGTCGCTGATGAGTTCCTTCCGCGTGTTCGTGGTGGAGATCATCCAGCGCCGGATCTTCGCCCGGGTGGCCGCCGACGTCAGTCATCGCCTGGTCCGGGTCCGCGCCGATGCGTTCGACAAGCATCACGGGCCGGAGCTCGTCAACCGTTTCTTCGACGTCGTCACCGTGCAGAAGAGCGGCGCGCTCCTGCTGATGGACGGCCTGTCCCTGGCCATGCAGACCAGCGTCGGGCTGGTTGTTCTCGCGTTGTATCATCCTTGACTGCTGGCCTTCGATCTTCTGCTGCTGGTGGTGATGGCCTATGTTGTCTTCGGTCTGGGCCGGGGCGCCGTGAAGACGGCTCTTAAGGAATCCAAGGCGAAATACGACACCGCGGCATGGCTGGAGGAGGTGGCCAGCCAGCAGTTGACGTTCAAATCGGCTGGCGGCGCAGAGTACGCCACGGGCCGGGGCGACGGCCTGGTGAGGGATTACCTGCTGAAGCGGCGGGCTCACTTCCGGATCGTGCTCCGTCAGGTTGTCGGTTCGTTGGTTCTCCAGGCTTTGGCCAGCTCCGCCTTGCTCGGCATCGGCGGGTGGCTCGTGATCCAGCGCCAACTCACGCTCGGCCAGTTGGTGGCGGCCGAGTTGATCGTCACGGTGGTAGTCGGCGGGTTCTCCAAGTTCGGCAAGAAGTTCGAGACCTTTTACGACCTGCTGGCCGCCATCGACAAGCTCGGACAACTGATTGACCTGCCGCTCGAGCGCACCGGCGGGGAGCACCTTCCGCCGGCGGAGGCGCCGGCGGCGATCAAGCTGCACAACGTCAGTTTCACCTATCCCGCTGGGGCGGAAATTCTCCGCGGGTGCAGTTGGGAGATTCGGCCGGGGGACCGTGTCGGGCTGCTTGGACCGAACGGCGGCGGCAAGAGCACCTTGGTGGAGCTGTTGTACGGTCTCCGGCAGCCTGACGCCGGCGTAGTGGCCATCGACGGATTGGATTATCGCTATCTTAGCTTGCACAGCGTGCGGGAGCATATTGCGGTGGTTCACGGCCCCGGCATTTTCACCGGCACGATCTTCGACAACGTGACCGTCGGCCGGGAGGGGCTCGGATTGAAGGAGGTTCAAGAAGCGTTGGAGATGGTCGGTCTGCTCCACGATGTGCAGGATCTTCCGGACGGTCTCCAGACGACGCTCGCGATTAGCGGGCGCCCGTTGTCGCCAGGCAAGGCGGCGCGTCTTCTACTGGCGCGGGCGGTGGCGGCCAAACCCCGGTTGCTGATCCTGGACGACGCCTTGGATCATGTCGACGACGTCGAACAGCGAGCGGACGTTTGCCGGAGTCTGTTCCGCCGGGGCGCTCCGTGGTCGGTGTTGTGTATCAGCGAGAGCCCGGAGGTCCTCCGGTACTGCAATCGCCTCTGCCGGATCCGCGATGGGGTGATTACCGAGCTCACCCAGGATTCTCTGCCGGAGCCCCTTGCCAAGGTTGGTTGAGTTCGGGAGGTTGGGATGAATCAGGACAGTTTGAACCAACCGAGGACGCCGGAAAAAGGACCTCGATCTGCGGGCGCGGTCCACTTGCGGCATCCCGATTATCTGCCGGCCTTGCGCTACGTCGGTTCGACGCACAACGCGCGGGTCCTGGCGCGGATCCTCACGGTCGTGTTCCTTGTTGCCGGCCTGGCGCTGGTGGTTACCCCCTGGCAGCAAACGGTGTCCGGGACCGGAAAGGTGACCGCGTTTGCTCCCATCGAACGGATCCAGGAAATCCAGGCGCCCGTCGACGGGCGCATCGTGCGCTGGGAGGTGGTGGAAGGATCGAGGGTCAAGTCCGGGGATCCGCTGCTCGAAATGGCCGACAACGATCCGGCGCTGGTGCAGCGTATTCTCCAGGAAAAGGATGCTCTTCTCGGTACCCTCCAAGCCGAGGAGCGCAAGGTGGAATCCTACCGCGAGAAGATCCGGGGCCTCGAGGAGACGCGCCGCAACGCCGTGGACGCCGCCCAATCACGGATCGATGTGGCGGCCGACAAGATTCGCGCGGCCCAGCAGTACGTCGAGGGCGCCGAGGCCGGTCACGTGACGGCCCGCCTGAATCAGGAGCGGCAGCAGAAGCTGGCCGAGAAGGGCCTCTCGTCCACCCGCAACCTGGAGTTGGCGCAGCTTCAATTCAACAAGACCCTGGCCGACCTCGACCAGGCGCGCGCCTCCCTGAATGCCGAACGCAACAACCGGATCGCGCTCGAATCGGAAATGCGACGGATCGACGCCGACATGGCGGCAAAAATCGAAGATGCCCGCGCCTCGCTCCAGGAGGGACTCTCCTCCGTGCAGAAGGCCCGCGCAGAGGTAACCAAGATCGACGTGCGGCTGGCGCGCCAATCCACCCAACGGGTGACGGCGCCCATCGATGGAACGATCCTGCGGGTAGTGGCCCGGCAGTGGGGCGAACTGTTCAAGGCCGGCTCAACGTTGGCGGTACTGGTCCCCGAGTCGTCCAAGGATGTCGTGGAGCTCTGGGTGGACGGCCGCGACATACCGCTGATTTCTCAGGGACGGCACGTCCGCCTGCAATTCGAGGGGTGGCCGGCGCTCCAGTTCTCAGGCTGGCCGTCCATCGCCGTTGGCACCTTCGGCGGGCGGGTGATGATGGTCGATGCCACGGACAATGGGAAGGGTGACTTCCGGGTTCTCATCGAGCCCGACCCGGCGGACGAGCCCTGGCCCGCGCAGGCCTATCTGAGGCAGGGCGCGCTGGCCAACGGATGGATTCTCCTGAACCAGGTTCCGCTCGGCTTCGAATTGTGGCGGCAGTTCAACGGCTTTCCGCCGGTGCTGGCCCAGGATCAACCCGCGGTGGAGAAGAAGGCCGGCCTATGAGATACCTGTCGTTGCGGCTCAGCCGCTGCCTGGCTGGCGCGGCTGTCTGCCTGGTTGCCCGCGCCGCGGTTCCTGGAGCGCCGCCGGGCGGAGCGGACGCGTCCTCACAAGTTTCTCCCGATGCGGGATCGGCGCCGGCCGGCGCCGCGGCGGGTGC
>CAYRPT010000433.1:0-4431 GCA_964425895.1 uncultured Solibacteraceae bacterium
ATTGCCAACCGCATAAAAGACGTCCGTGAGATGGGCGTGGATGTGGCGGTGGTCGACATCACAGGATCCGGGGCGCGCCGGCGGGTCTCGCCGGTGGCGACCGGAAGCGTTCCTTACAGCGGTCCCCTGCGCGCGGCCATCCTCGCCGCCTCCAACGCGGAGACGCACACCTCGCGGATCGCCCGTCTCAACACCTTCCTCGCCGAAACGTACGCCGCCGCGGTGCGCCGTGTTTGCCTGGACCATCAGATACCGCTGGAATCGCTCCAACTGGCTGCCTGCCATGGTCAGACTGTCTTCCACGACGGTCACGGCCGGCGCTTCCTGGGGCGCCGCACGCCCGCCACGCTGCAACTGGGCGACGGCTCGATCCTCGCGGAGAGGCTGGAGATTCCCGTAATCAGCGATTTCCGTTCTCGGGACATGGCCGCGGGCGGCCGGGGTGCCCCGCTGGTGCCGTATCTCGACTACTTCCTCTATGCCGACCCGCGGCTGGCCCGGGCGGCGCTCAACATCGGCGGTATCGCGAACGTCACCGCAATTCCCCCGCAGGCCTCCCCGGATGACGTGATCGCCTTTGACACCGGCCCGGGCAACATGGTGATCGATGCCCTGGCCAACCGCTTCTCGAAAGGCTATGCCCGTTGCGACCGTGACGGCCGCCGCGCAGCCCGGGGGCATCCTGACGCCGCCGTCCTCCGGTTGTTGCTGCGGAATCCGTTCTTCCGCCGGCCCCCGCCGAAAACCGCCGGGCGTGAGGAGTTCGGCCGCGAGTACGTTGACCGGCTCCTGGCCACCCGTCTGGCCCCCGACGACTTGATGGCCACCGCCACCGCCTTGACCGCCGCTTCGGTGGCGCTCGGCTTGAAGAACCATGTGCCGTTCCCTATCGAGGAGCTTGTTGCCTCGGGCGGCGGCGTGCGGAACCCGGTGCTGATGGCCCAACTGGCGGCCTTCCTGCCGGGGGTGCGGATCCGGACCTCCGACGAATTTGGCGTCGATCCGGACACCAAGGAGGCGATCGCTTTCGCCGTCCTGGCCTATGAGTCCTGGCACCGCCGGCCGTCCAACCTGCCGGCCGCCACCGGGGCCCGCCGGCCGGTGATCCTCGGCAAGCTCTCTCCATGCGCAGCCACCGCCCGGCCGTGTCGTTCATAATATGGGGACAGCAAGGAATGCAACACTCGACCTCGTGGGGCATCCCCTGACGTCCGCCTTTCGGCAGTGAGCCACAAGATGCACGAACCCCCGCCCGGAGACCCCGCTCTCAACTCCCTGCTCGACCCGCTCTTCGGCGACTTGCCGCCCGAGGTCCGCGGTCCCGTCGCCGACTGGATCCGCATGGCCCACGCGGATTCTCCCCAAGCCGTCGAAGCCAGGATTGTCCCCGAGGCCCAGAGGCTCGCCGAACGGTTTCGCCTCGCCGCCGCCGCCGTTGAGAAGATGATCACCGGATGAACTCCCCCGCCCGTCTGAAGCGGCTCGAACTCGACGCGTACCGGGGAGCGGCGGACAGGATCGCCATTCCCTTGGACGCTCCCCTGAACGTCATCTATGGGCCGAACGGAAGCGGCAAAAGCACGCTCGCTACCGCCATCGAGTGGGCGCTGTTCCCGGCGCAGGCATCGCTGCTCGGCGAGTCGGGGATCGAAGAGCGCCGTTCCTGGGAGGTCGCCAATGTACACGCCGGGCGTCCCCCCGAAGTCGCCCTCTGGCTCGACTGCGGCGGCGGCGAGATCGTCGTGCGCCAGAAGGGAATCCGTGGCTCCGGCCGTCCGCCGCTCCCGGTTTCCTGCGCTTACGCCGACTTCAAGCATCTCGTCTTTATCCACCAGGAGACCATTCGCGGCTTTCTCATCAGCCCGCCGGCGGCCCGGCAGGCCGCCCTGAGCCGCCTCCTGGGCGCCGGCTGGGCCCAGGACGTCTCCACCGTTATGGACCGTGCCCGAAAGGAACTCCGCTGCAAAGAAGCCGACGCACGCGTGGCGAATCTCGAGGCTCTGATCCTCGCCAAGATGGAGGAGGTTCGGCGCCTGCTCGCGGAAGAAAGGGGCCGGGCGCGCGAAGAAGGTATCGAGGAGCCATGGGCTTGGGCCGCCCGGACACGGCACCAGGACATCGCCGCCCGGATCGAAGCACTCTGCACCGGCGCCGAGGTTGCTCTCCCGCCACCCCTTTCCCTCGAACCCCTGACCGATTACGACACACGCCTCAACCGGGTGCTGGACGGCCTACGTCGCGGCGGACCGGTCGGCCGGGAGACCGAGATCGCCGCCCGGCTGGCCCGCCTCAAAGGGGCGCTGGGGGCTTGGACCGAGGCTATCGCCGCCTGGCGCCGCCGCCGCGCGGAGCTGCGCGAGGAGGAGCGTCTATGGGGCACGCCGGACGATCTGCGCCGCCGTTCGGAAGACACCGCGCAGCATCTTCAGCACTTGCGAAGCTCCCTCGCCGCGCTGGACCGCAAGCGCGCCGTCATGCGTGAGGCGGCCGCGTACCTCCTCGGCGCGCTCCCGGTCCCGGACTGCCCCGTCTGCGGCCAGCCGGTCTCCCCCGGGCTCGCCGAGGAGCTGGAACGCCGCCTCGGCGCCTCAGCCACGGCGGAAGAGACGGCGCTCCGCCAGGAGCTCGACCGCGCCGAGACAGGCGCCCGAACCCTCGCCGATGCCGCCGACCGCCGCCTCCGGCTGATCAGCCGGCTCGACTCGAGCGCCGAACACGGCCGCCGCGTCCGTCAGGAACTCGAAGAAGCCTTGGGCCGGCCCACCGGGCGCGACGAGGACCAGGCCTCCGTGGCATCCAAAGCCATCGAAGGGCTTCAGACAGAGCTCCAGCGCTCGCAGGAAGCGGCCCGGACATGGCTCGCAGGCCTCCAGCAGATCGAAGGCCGCGGCCGCGCGATGAGGATACTCGCTCGAATTCAAGCTCTTGACACACGCCTCCGCGCTCTCAGCTCCGTCCGCCAGTCTCCAGAGTGGGCGGACATGACGCGCGCGCTCCAGGCTCTGTCGGTCTCCGAGCAGACACTCCGTTTGGCTGGCGAGCGGGCACGAATGCTCGCCGCCAGGCTTGCCGAACGCAACCTCGCCCGCGTTGCCCGTCCCATCGGCGATTACTACGCACGCCTCACGCGGCGCTCCGACTTTCGCGCCGTCACCATCGATCCCGAGAACTGGTACGAAGTCGCCGTCGGCGCTCCGAACCGCGCCTGGGCGCCCACCGCGGTCCTGAACCTCACTGACCTGAACTCGCTTGCGCTCGCCGTGGTGGCTGGAATGGCCGTTGCGTTCGGCGCGGCTACCGGCTTGGGCTTCCTCATCCTCGACGACCCCTCCCAGGGCATGGACGTCGAGGTAACCGCGCGTTTCGCCGCCCTGGTTGATGAACTCGCGGGGCACACGCAGGTGCTGGTCACGACGCCCGATCTTCGCTTGCTCGAGGAATTGCAGCGGTCCTCCCGCCGTAAGAACGTCATCCTGCTCGAACCGCGCGATCCAGCCGCCGCGGCGCCTGGCATCCGCGTGGCCATGCTGGCCGAAGGCGACCCATGGACGAGCTAACGCGCACCGACACACTCGAACGGCTGGCTGCCCGCTGGGACGCCCGCCGACGCGGCAAGATCATTCAACGGCTTCTCGAAATCGCATTCCACCACGCCGGCTACCGCGTCGTCGATGAACGGCTCGTCGAAGGCACCGACTTCGACGTCGTCTCGCGCGCCAGGCCCGCCGAGCGTTACTCATTCGAAGTGCGGACCACCAACCGTTTCACTGTTCCGGTGAAGTCCGAGGATCTCCGGCTCCTCGATGAACGCGCCGCCGACGGCTTCGCCACCGGCCTCGCGGCCCTGCGCATCGGCTCCGGCGGCCGGTGGGTCCTGATCGAGCGCCGCTGGCTCGCGCTGCCTTCCATCCGCGTAACCGTCGGCACCACACCCGGCTGGGAACCGCTGGCGTCGGCCATCAACGAAGCCTTCGACCTGGTGCTGGGGCGCCTGGGGCCGCGCGCGATCGAGCAGGGGCTCGACGGTCTCGCGGCCGAAGTGAAAGAGGCCATGCGGTAGGCACTGCCGATCACCCGCAACGATGACAGGGCGCCGTGCGGATCAGCAACCCCAACGGACCCCATGAAGCGTCCCCAGCGCCTCCTTGATCTCGAATTGCGTCCTGGTGGGCAGTTCTTCCCGACCCGCGGCCGGCCGTTTCGCTCGAAATCTCCCCGTGAGATCAAGATTCCGCCGGCGGCGGATTCATGAGCCTCGCGCTTTCAGAAAGCTCACGACATAGTCCGCGATCTTGTCCGGCCCGCCGAAGTCCGACCAGTACTTGTACTGAACACTCTCGAGAAATGCGGGGGGATTAGCGCCGTCATCCTTACTCAAGCGGATGGGGATGATATGCTTCCGCGCGTTGTCCCGCAAAGCGACGGCCTGCT
>CAYRPT010000434.1:0-4427 GCA_964425895.1 uncultured Solibacteraceae bacterium
CAATACGCCGCGCCCTTCGACACTCGAATGGTGCGGTGCCAGCGCACCTGGTGCTTCCACACGCCCCGCCAGGAGCCTTCCGCGAGCGTGGTGGCGACGACGGTCTTCGAGAGATGGACGCGCAGTCCGAGACTGGTGATGCGGCGGGCGAGCTGGTAGTCGTCGGCGAGGAAAGCGGCGATGGCAGCGAAGCCGCCGATGGCGCGGAGATGCTCGGCGCGGAACGCCAGGGTGGATCCCAAGCCGAACTCGCGGACTCCGGCCAGCGGGGCCACGAGCACGCTGGGGGCGAAATCCGTCGCGATACCCAGCGCCTCCAGCCGCGCCGGCCAGGTGTCCGCCAGGGCGTGATAGAGGCAGGTGACCAGGCCGACGTCCGGGTCGGTCAACGGCGCGACCACCCTGCGTAGGTAGTCGCGCGGCACGTGGATATCGGCATCGTTGACCAGCAGGACCGGATGGGTTGCCTCGGCCGCCAGGGCTTCGAGCACCGCCACCTTCCGGTTGGGCGCCTCTCGCCGGCAGACGATCAGACGCATCGGCGCACCGGGATGCTCGTCGATGAGCCGGCGGATCTCGGGCACGGCGGGGTCCCCGGGATCGGCCACGCCAAGGAGGATTTCGAAGGTGGGGTAGTCAAGCTCGGCGTGTGAGCGAAGGGCCTCGCGGAAATGAGGGTCCAGGCCGCGAACAGGTTTGAGAATGGATACGGGCGGGGTGTAACCGGGCGCCGGGTCGCGGCGCGCAATGTGCCGGGCGGCGGCGAACAGGGCCGCCAGTTGATAGACCAGGGCCGCGCCGGCGGCGACAAGAACTAAGTAGATCAACAAGCCGGATCTGTTCAGGCTCACCCCGGGGGGGGCCTTCGTGTGGGCCCGCCCGCGAGAGGAAGCCCCTCAGGCAAAGAACTACATTGACAGCATGGCCACGCCCACGGCAACCAGACCGGCTCCGGCCCAGCGTCTGGCGTTCAATGATTCCTTGAGCAGAAGCTTGGCGAGAACGGTTTCGACCACGTAGCTCGCGGCCGTAGCCGGAACGGCGAAGCTGAGATCGGCCGCCGATAACAGCGCCAGAAAAGCGAAGAAGGACACGGCCATGAAAATGATGGAAAGAGCCAGCCAGCGGCGTCGGAGGGCGGCGGCCATCACCTGTCCCCAGCGGCCCGGACGCAATTCCCGGACCTCCCCGTGGTTCTTCATCTCGCGGCTTTGGAGCAGGTCGCTCACGACGGTGGAGAACACCACCACGCCCACGAGGAGCCAGACCCTCATGCGTCTCCTCGCTGCGGCCGCGTTGTGTCAGGGCGCGTCGTTCCCACCAGAATTGTTCCGGCCATGATCAGCAGCGTGCCGGCCCACCGCTGCCAGGAGACGGTTTCCCCAAGAAAGTAGCGCCCCATCAGCGCCGTCAGGACATAGCCTACGGCGGTCACCGGGAGAACAAAGGTCAGGTCGGCCCAACTCAGCAGCGTGAGGCGCGTGAGCAGCCAGAGTACCAGCAGCGTAATCCCGAGCAGGACCCACGGCGACAGAAGCGCCTTCAACAAGCCGAGCGGGCCGAGGACTGCCGGGCCGTGCTTCATGCCCCAGCTCAACGAGAAATTACCGAGAACGTTGGCAAGGATCACGGCCAGCGTAAGAAGCCACGTCCGCAATCCGGGGCGGCGGCCTGCGTCGCTCATCAGCCCGCGTTCTCTTCCGCCGGCCGGACAGCGCCCGGGGTCTTCTCTCCCGCGATGAACTTCTTCCGCTTCGCCCGCAGCGCGAGGTACTCGCGCGCCTCCTTGAACAGCCGCCGCCGTTCGTTCGAATCGAACATCGCGTTCCGCACAATGCGCCACGCGGCCTTGGGGCGAAAGTAGTACTCGTCGTAGAAACGCTCTACCCAGTGCATCAATTCGGCGCGATCGAGGCCGGGGTAGGTGATATTGGGAAGCTGGTGGCCGCCCTCGTCGGTCATGGCGTCGATCGTGATCAGGCCGTTCTGCTCCACGTAGCTGTAGAATTCCGTACCTGGATAAGGGTGGGCCACGGAAACCTGGATGGTCTCGGTATCGAGCTCCTTCGCGAAATCGATGGTCCGGCGGATCGTGTCCCGCGTCTCGCCCGGAAGCCCGACGATGAAGTCGCCGTGAACCTTGATGCCAACCTTGCGGGCGTCCGCGGTGAAACGCCGGGCCATGTCCACGGTGGCCCCCTTCTTGATGTTCTTGAGAATCTGCGGATCACCTGACTCGTAGCCGACGATCATCAGGCGGCAGCCGGCGTCTTTCATCGCGCGCAACGTATCGTGGTCCGTCGTGACGCGAGAGGTGCACGACCACGTCACGCCGAGGGGTTCGAGGTGACGGCAGATCTCCAGCGTCCGGCGCTTGTTGTAGTTAAACGTATCGTCGTCGAAGAAGATCTCCTTGAGCCCGTCGAAGTTCTCCCTCGCCCACCGGACCTCGGCCGCAACGTCGGCGGCCGACCGCAGCCGCCAGCGGTGGCCGGAGTGCGTTTGTGGCCACAAGCAGAAGGTGCACTGGGCCGGGCACCCGCGGGATGAGTAGAAGGCGACGAACGGGTTCAGCAGGAACGGAACATTGTAGCGGCGGAAGTCGAGGTCACGCCGGTAGACCTTGGTGACCCAGGGCAGGGCGTCGAGGTCTTCGATGGGCGGCGCCTCCGGGTTGTGGACGATATGGCCGTTCTTGCGGAAGCTGGCGCCGGGGATCTCCTCGATCGGCTTGCCGCGGGCATAATCGACCACCTGATGGTCGAATTCCTTGCGGATGACGAAGTCGATAGCCGGAGTGTCACTAAGGCAGCGCTCGGGCTCCACGGTCACGGGCGGGCCTACGAAACAGACCCGGAGTTTCGGGTTGGCGTCTTTCATCATCCCGGCCATCGCGGCATCCACGCGGTAGCCGGGTGTCGAGGTGAACAGGACGAGTAGCTCGAAATCCTTGGCCATCTCCACGGTCTGGCCGACCGTGATCTTGTGCGGTGGCGCATCCACCACCCTGCTGTCCGGCAACATGCCCGCCGGGTAGCAGAGCCACACCGGATACCAGTAGGACTCGATCTCGCGGGTAGCGGGCCAGCGCGAACTGGCGCCGCCGTCGAAGTTCTCAAAGGAGGGCGGGTTGAGAAAGAGTGTTCGCATGACCAGGTATTGCCGCCGATATGCCGTCCCCCCGGGGGGCGCCCCGCGGCTAATTCCGCGATGGGGACGCGTCCGGCGACCAGGAAGCCATCCGCGAGCGCTCGCCGTCAAACGAGATGTCGCTGAACGTCACCTTGATCGCCGCGGTGCCGACCAGTCGGGTGCGTATCTCACTCTCGATCCGAGTCGGTACGGCGATGCCGTCCACTGTTTTGTAGTCCTTGACGAAATCGACCCGCTTGAGAAACACCGACGGATTCCTGACGAGGCGTCCCGACTCGCGCACTGGCATCCGCGTGTTGGCGTGTATCCAGAGCCAGCCCTCGTACAGTCCGATCCTTTTCTTTTGCGGTTTGATCTCAAACAGGTGGAGCGTCCAGTCGCCCGATCCGTACCGGCCCCAGTACCGGAAGCGGTAGTTGTCGGCGTTGATGGCGATCGCGTCGCGATCCAACGCGTCGGCGGACTTGATTTCAGCTTCGATGTACCGGGCGATGACGTCCTTCTTGACCATGGTGTCGCCCTGGAATCCAAGGACCTTGTAGGTGATCTTGCCCAGCTCGGACACTTTGCGGAACGCCCTCATAACGCCGTGCTTGCGGAGGTCCGGCAGATCAGCTTCAATGTCGACCGTCATGGAGATATCGCGAAGGCAGAGGCGCTGCTGGCGGTTGTTCTCCAGATAGGCGGCAAGAACCTCGTCGCTCGATGGAGCGGCATCCACAGGCTGCGCCCACACCCCTCGAATCAGGCTCCCGACGGCCAGCGTACTAAGAAGAAGACGGCTTATCAATCCTTTACCCCAATACTTCCTCGGGCGTTGCGCCGACAAACATCACCTCGCCCCTACTCTATCAGAATTATGGATGCGCTGGAATAGGGTGAAGTTCCGGGGGAGTTCCGAGGGGTTGGTTTTGTTCGTGGTTGTGGGAGCCGCCCGAGCTTGCCAACCGAACGGCTTCCCGGGCCCGCATGTGGGGTAACATAAAGCCGATGACCGCCGTTCCCACCGGCGCCCGCGGCCGGCTCCAACTTCTCGTCACCGGCGAGTACGCCGTGGATTTCATGGACAACGACGCCGCCCGTGTCCTGGCCACCCCGTTTCTGATCGGCTATCTGGAGATGGCGGCCCGGAACGCCGTCAAGGATCACCTGGATCCCGGCTACGACACCGTCGGGGTGCACGTCGACATCCGCCACCTGGCGGCGACGCCGCTCGGGATGAGCGTGACCTTCCACGCCGAGGTTACAGGCGTCACCGATCGGCGGATTTCCTA
>CAYRPT010000435.1:0-4424 GCA_964425895.1 uncultured Solibacteraceae bacterium
CATATCGGCGACTACACGCTGTTCCTGGCGGGGCTGTTTCCCGAATACGTGGCTTCGCTGCCCCGGCGGAGCCTCCGGCTGGACGCGTTCGTGGATTACGTAAAGGCGGGGAAGGAATCCTACCAGATCGTCTCGACCTTCGACCTGTTCGAGTACGAGCGCGAAGCGCCGTTGTTCCGGCGGCTCGCGGCGGCGTTCGAGCTGTGCGTCTTCGGCTTGAACCTGGTGAAGAAGGACCTTGAGGAATCCCAGGCCGGCTACTACCGGGGCCTCCGGGCGAGCCTCACCTGCTGAGGCTGGCATTTCTGCGTGAAACCGCCCGAGCCGCGTGGCGCCGCGAGCCGTCACTATGCGGCGATCTGGACCAGTTCCTGGGGCGCTGGGCGCGTGACGTTTTCAAGATTCAGGACGCCGCGCGGGCAAACCTCGGAGCAGAGTCCGCAGCCCACGCAGGAGGCCCGGGTGAAGCTCTCGTTGGCTTGGGCGTAGCTGCGGACATCGATGCCCATTTCGCAGTACTTCGAGCAGAGACCGCACGAGATGCACATGTCCGGCTTGACGGTGATGCGGTAGCGGCCGGCCTTTTGAACGAGGCCGAGCAGGGCGGCCATGGGGCAGAAGTTCCGGCACCAGACGCGGGTTCCGCCCAGAGGATAGAGTCCCACGCCGATGATACCCGCGAGCCACGTGGCGACGAGGACGCCGTAAAGCCCCTGGAGCCGGTTCGCCAGCGCCGCCAGTCCCGGATTCTTGCCGCCGACGGCATAGCTCACGAAGAGCAGGGCTGTCAGGGCGACGCAGACGGCCAGGACCGAGTGAATGGCCACCTTTTCGAACCGCCAGGAGGCCGACGACTTACTTGTCAGGTGACGCCACGGTTCGCCGAAAGTATTAGCCAGGCCGCCGCATCCGCATACCCAGGAGCAATACCACCGCTTCCCGAAAAACAGAGCCAGCAGCGGCACCATGAGCAGCGACCCGAACAAGCTGTACAGAATGAACGGCAGCGGCAGAGAGAAGATGTAGCCCGGAAGGAAATAGTCGAACTTCAGCGGCCACAGGTAACTGAAGTAATACTCGGGTTGGCCGAAGAACTTCAGGATGACGGGCACGGAAAAGGCGAGCACCACCTGCACGGCGATCACCACGGTTGTCCGCACGACCTGGTAGCGGTTGTGGCGGTACTTGCGAATGACATGCAGGCCGCCAGTCACAATCGCGATGGTGTACAGCAAACCGTAAAGAGTCCACTTGCTGCCCAGACCCAGCGCGTGTGCCGCCTCGGTGAACCATTCGGTGTAGTACAGCACGAGATAGAAGGCGAACAGCAGGCCGCTGAGGAGCCACGCCGTCGTCCCCCGGTTCGTAATGTCGTGTTGGAACCATCCCCATCTGCCCGCCGGTGTCATGACCGTCCCTCCTCCGCCGCCGGCTGGCCGGCGAATACCTCCGCGCCCGCCGTGTGCTCCCAACGTTCATACTCCGCCCGGATCCCGGCGAGTTGCAGGCGGCCGAACTCGACGTCGAACTGGGCGTCCTGGAGGCGCCCGACGACGTCGCTCAGGCTGCGCCGCTCTTCGATCCATCGCGAGAGGACGGCGTGGTTCCAGCGCGAGCCCAGCATGTTGAAACCGGTCACCGCTCGGTCGCGCTCGACAATGCGGATACTCACGTCGCGCCCCGGTACGCGCGAGTAGAAGTGCCGCGATCCCGGAGCAGGCCCGGCCACGAGGTCCCGTGGGGATACCGGTTTTTCAAAGACCTTGCCGACGGTGGTGAACTCGATCTCGAAGAACTTCGAGCTGTTGAAAAAAATGGGGGGGCGGTAGTCCACCGGATCGCCGAGCATGGCGAGCGCGGCCAGCCGTCCTTGACGCTTGGCGCTGTACCAGATCTGCTCGACGAGGGGACGCTCCCCGGGGCGGCGGATCTCGGCGACATCGCCGGCGGCCCAGATGTTGTCGAGGGAAGTGGCGAAATCCGGCCCGACCACAACGCCCCGTCCGATTTCGGGCGGCGTGGTCACGTTCTTCAGCCAGTCGACTGCCGGCCGCACACCCGCGGTCACGCCCAGGATTTCGCACTCGATCCGGCGGCCGCCCTCCGTCGTCACGCCCGCGACGCGCCCCCGGGAGTCCGCCGTCACCTCGGAGACAACCTCGTCCACGAGCAACTCCACCCCGTGCCGCCTCATGTGAGTGGAAACCATGGTGGATTCCTCCCGGCCCAGGGCGATCGGCCAATACCAGGGCTCACGCACCAGGAACGTGACGTGCATCCGATGAAACCGTAGGCACTCGACAAGCTCAATGCCGATCAAGCCGCCGCCGACCACAACGGCGCGCCCTCCGGGGCGGGTCAGACGTTCGCACTCCGCCAGGTCCTGGAGGGAAACGAAGTTGACAATACCCTCGCGAACGGAGTCCAGGCCCGTCCAGGGAATCCGGTTCGGCGTGGCTCCGGTGGCGATCAGCAGCCGGTCATAGCGCACGGCGGCGCCGGATCGGAGGCGGACCCGGCGGCTCGCCGCATCTAAGTCCACCACGTAATCGCGGACCAGATCGATACGCTGCTTCTTCCAGACGCCGCGCTCGTATGGCTCCAGGTCCCGCACATTCATGCGGTCCATGAAGGCGTACATGAGCGCGGTTCGCGAGAAGAAGTAATCGCTTTCTCCGCTGATGACGGCGACGCGCGCGTTCTTCTCGCGCTCCCGCAAGGTCAGGGCGGCGGTGATTCCGGCGACACCATTGCCAATGATTACGAAATCCAAGCAGTCGTCTCCTCCTCGCGATCGGCCGGGCTTCGATTCCCTCTTCACTGTACCTGTTCGCGGGATTTGCGAGCGAAGTTACGCGGGCTTTCTTGGGTGAACGTGCAGTGAAGATTCAGGTGACCGCCGGATGCAGCCTGCCGGCCGGCGCGCCGATCGATGATCGGCCGCTCCGTATCACGGTCATGCTCAATGCGGTTGTTGTTACACCCGATGCGTCCTTCGCCGAGGGGATTCAGCGGCTTGCCCTTGCCTCCCGGAAGATCTCCGTCTACCGCACGTTCGACCGGCCTCCGTCGAGCGAGCAGATGGAGGAGGTGTACCGGGCCTGCGACCCGGACCTCCTGCTGGTCGACGTCACGAACTGGAAGGAAGCCGCTCCCCTGGTGGCGCAAGTGCAACGCGCCTACCCCAAGACGGCGATCGTGGGCTTTGGCGGCGGGCCGGTGCGCCTCCGCGAAGCGGAATACGAGGCGGCGGGCATCCCGGTTCTTCTCGTTACCCCCATCTCGCTCGATGAGTTTCAGGACGGAGTGTTGCGCGCCTTCCGGACAGCCCGGGGCCGCCGTCATGAGAAGCTGACGGCGTTCCTGCCGGCCAAGGCGGGCAACGGCTCCTCCCTCGCAGCGTTCAACACCGCCGGCGCGCTCGTCCGCGCGCTGGGCAAGCGCGTGCTGCTCGTCGAAAGCGACTTCAGCTCGGGGATTCTGGCGGTGCGCGCCCAGGTAGAAGGGAGAGCTGCGGTCGAAGAGATCCTCGACAACCCCGTGTCGCTGGACGCCGGACTCTGGGCACACCATGTCCTCCACGCCCACGGCATCGACCTTCTGACCGCGGGCGGCTCGCGGCGGCGGACGGAGCCCAATTGGAGCAACTACTACCACCTGCTGCGGTTCGCGCAGACCGCGTACGACGCGGTCATCGCCGATCTTGGAACGGCGATGGCGGATGCGGGAATCGAGATCGTGCTGCGGGCGGCGCGGATCTGCCTGGTCTGTACCCCGGAGCGGCCTTCGCTGGTGCTGGCCCAGCGGCGCCGGCAGGAGTTGGACCGGCTCGGGGTGGAGCCGGAGCGGATCCTGCTGGTCGTAAACCGCTGGCACTCCACCGATCCGCCGCTGGAGGAACTCGCGAGACAGGTGGACTGCCGCCGTGTGACCGGCCTGCCGAACGATTATCAAAGTGTCCGGGCTGCGACCGATTCGGGCAGGCTCGTAAGCGCGGATAGCACCCTCGGAGCTGCCTACGACGTCCTCGCGCGCCTGGTCGCGGGGGAACAGGCAGGAGAGGGGGCGGACGCCGCCACGGCGCGGAAAAGCCGCTTCCGGCTGGCGGCGCTGCTCGGACGCTAAGCGCGGCGCCGCCAGCGCGCGGGGTGGAGGTGCCCCTCAGTGCCGGCTCGGAATCAGGTGTCTCACCGCGGCTACGCGGTGGCCTGCTCCCCGGCGACCGGCGCACTCGCCTTCCGGCCGGCGCGCCGTCGCGTCTTCTTGGCCGGCTTCGATTCCTGCTGCTCCTTCGCGGCCCTCTGAAGCGCCCACCGTCTCCGGGCAGCTTCCGCGATGCGCCGCCGTCCGGCGGCCGAGAGCCGCCTCTTTCTCTTCTCCGGCGGTGCGGCCGCGGCGGCCTTCGATCCCGTGCCGCCCCCCGG
>CAYRPT010000436.1:0-4422 GCA_964425895.1 uncultured Solibacteraceae bacterium
TGTCGTTCGATCAGGTGAAGAGCGAGCGGCCGGAGCTCACCGAGGCCAAGGTGGCCTTCAAGGTCTCCGGCAAGCTCATCGAACGCACCGTCGATGAAGGCGACCGCGTCGAAAAAGGCCAAGTGGTGGCGCGGCTGGATCAGGAACAGCTTCTCCGGCAGAAACAGCAGGCGCAAGCTTCGCTGGCGGCGGCCGAATCGTTGTTGCAGCAGTTGCTGACCTCGATCGAGTTCCAGCGGGCCACGCTGCGCGGCCAGATTGCCGAACGGCACGCCCAACTGGACCAGGCCCAGGCGCAGCTCGCGGAGCTCGAAGCGGGTTCGCGCGTCCAGGAGATCGAGCAGGCGCGCGCCCGGGTCGCCGAGGCCGAGACCGAATTCGCCCGCGCCAAGGCCGACTGGGATCGCGCCCAGCCGCTGATGCGGGCCGATGACATTTCCCGGGCGCAATACGACCAGTTCCAGTCCCGCTTTCAGGCCGCTGAGGCCCAGTTGAAACAGGCGCGGCAGTTGCTCGAACTGGTGGAGGAAGGGCCGCGCAAGGAGACCATCGCGCACTCCCGTGCCCGCGTGGAGCAAGCCCGGGCCGCTCTCCGGCTAGCCGAGGCGCAGAGCATCGAGTTGCGGCGGAGGGAACAGCAGGTGGACAGCCAGCGGGCCGAGATCGACCGGGCGAAGGCGCAGGTCGCCCTGGTGGAAACGCAGCTCCAGGACACCGTAGCGGCCGCCCCCGTTGGCGGGATTGTGCTGTCGAAAGCCGCCGAGGTGGGTGAAGTGCTCGCCGCGGGAACCACCGTGGTCACCATCGGCGATCTCGACCACCCGTGGGTCCGCGGGTATATCAGCGCTACGGATCTGGGACGGGTCAAGATCGGCTCGCCCGTACGGGTCACCACGGACTCGTTTCCGGGCAAGACCTACCAGGGGAAGGTGACCTTCATTGCCTCGGAGGCCGAGTTCACTCCCAAGCAGATCCAGACCAGCGAGGAGCGCGTCAAGCTGGTGTACCGCATCAAGGTGGAGGTCGACAATCCGCAGCAGGAGCTGAAGCTGAACATGCCCGTGGAAGGGGTGATCGCGGTTCAGTAGCCGCCATTGCGCCGGGGCCTTCGGCCCGGCGGAGTTTCGTCCATGATTTCCATCCGGAGCCTCACGAAGCGATTCGGCAAGCTCGTCGCCGTGGATCAGCTCGCCCTCGAGATCCCACGGGGCGAGGTGTTCGGCCTGGTAGGCCCGGACGGCGCGGGCAAGACCACCACGCTTCGCATGCTCTGCGGCCTGGTGGATCCGGATAGCGGCGAGGCGACCCTGGCGGGCCACGATGTAAGACAGCACGCGGATCGCGTGAAGGACTCCATCGGCTACATGTCCCAGCGCTTCGGCCTCTACGGGGATCTGACCGTGGACGAGAACATGGACTTCTACGCCGACCTGTTCGGCATCCCGCACGCGCAGCGCGAGCGGCTGCTGCCGCAGCTTCTCGACATGACCCGGATGGCCCCCTTTCGCGGGCGGCGCGCCGCCGCCCTTTCCGGCGGAATGAAACAGAAGCTGGCTCTGATGTGCACGCTCCTCCACCGGCCGCAGATCCTGCTGCTCGACGAGCCCACCAACGGCGTGGACCCGGTGTCGCGCCGGGACTTCTGGGTCATTCTTCAGCAACTGCGCGGCGAAGGAATCACCATCTTCCTCACCACCGCCTACCTGGACGAGGCCGAGCGCTGCGACCGTGTCGGCCTTATGTACAAGGGCCGGCTCCTGCGCTGCGCACCGCCGGAAAGCCTCCGCCGGGAGTTCCGCGAGGGCGGCTACTCGGTGCGGCGCGTGGGCGAGAAGGGGCGCGTCGTGCCCGCGCATCCCAACCTCGAAGACGCCTTCATTGCTTTCGTCGAACAGTCCAGGGGGGCGGAATGAACGATGCACCCGCGGTCGTGATCGAAAACCTGGTCAAGCGGTTCGGGGATTTCGTCGCCGTGGACAACGTGCATTGCGAGGTATCGCGGGGCGAGATCTTCGGTTTTCTCGGGCCGAACGGCGCCGGCAAATCCACTACGATCCGGATTCTTTGCGGATTGCTGCGGCCAACCTCCGGCCGGGCCCTGGTCGGCGGCGTGGACGTCGCGGCCGAGGCTGAGCGCGTTCGCCAGAACATCGGCTACATGTCGCAGAAGTTCTCGCTCTACAACGACCTGACGGTCGAAGAGAACATCGACTTCTTCAGCGGCGTCTACGGATTGTCCGAGGACCGGGCGCTCGAGCGCAAGGAGTACGCGCTGCGCATGGCCGGCCTTGGCGAACGCCGCAGCGATCTCACGAGTGTGCTGCCCGGCGGCTGGAAGCAGCGGCTCGCCCTAGGGTGCGCCATCCTGCACGAGCCACCGATCCTATTCCTTGACGAACCGACCTCCGGCGTTGACCCCATTGCCCGCCGGAGTTTCTGGGACCTGATCTACGAGCTCGCCGACCACGGCCAGACCATCTTCGTCACTACCCACTACATGCAGGAAGCGGAATACTGCCATCGCATTGCTTTGATGCATCACGGAAAGGTCATTGCCCTCGGCCGCCCCGGTGAGCTCAAACAGTCCCGCGGTGTCGCCACCATGGACGAGCTCTTCGTGGCCATGATTGAAGCAGACCAGGAGGGGGCCGCATGAAGGTCCGCCGCACGCTCGCCGTCGCCCGCAAGGAGTTATTGCACATCCGGCGCGACCCCCGCAGCCTGGCGATGGCGCTGATGATGCCGCTGTTCATGCTGGCGCTGTTCGGCTACGCCCTCACCCTCGACGTCGACCGCGTGCCGACGCTTGTCTACGATTCGAACCGGACGCCTCAAAGCCGCGAGCTGATCGCCCTGTTCGAGGGATCGCGCTTTTTCGAGATCGCCGGCTACGCCGAGACCTACCGGGAAGTGGAGGCGGCCATCGACGAGGGCCGGATCACCCTGGGTGTCGTGATTCCCACGGACTACTCCGAAAAGCTTCTCCGGCGTCAGACGGCCGACGTGCAGGTGTTGGTCGAAGGCAGCGACTCGAACACCGCCGGCATCGCCCTTGGCTATGTCCAGAACGTGCTGGCCTCCTATTCCCAGGCGCTGCGCGCGAGCGAGCAGATCCGCATCGCCGGGCAGGAGCTCAAACTGCCCGCCGAGCCACGGCTGCGGGTCCTGTACAACAGCGAGCTCGAATCGAAGAACTACATCATTCCAGGTCTCATCGCGGTGATTCTCATGATCATCGGCTGCCTGCTCACGTCGCTCACCATCGCCCGGGAGTGGGAGATGGGGACGATGGAACAGGTGCTATCGACCCCGCTGCGGCCCGCCGAGCTGGCAGTCGGCAAGATGCTGGCCTACTCGCTGATCGGCGCGGTGGACGTCGTCATCTGCGTCGTCATCGGACTGACCGTCTTCAACGTGCCCATGCGGGGCAGCATCTTGTTGCTCGGCCTTGGCTGCCTGGTGTTCCTGGTGGGAACACTGTTCTGGGGCATCATGCTCTCGGCGGTCACGCGCTCCCAGCTTTTGGCCTATCAAGCGGCAATGGTCACTTCCTTTCTGCCGGCGTATCTGCTATCGGGCTTCGTGTTCGCCATCGAGGCCATGCCGGAGCCGATTCAGATCGTGACGTACCTCGTGCCGGCCCGGTATTTTATCGTGATCCTCAAGGGCGTGTTTCTCAAGGATGTGGGGTTGCGGCTTCTGTTCTGGGAGTTCGTGTTCCTGGCGATCTACGCCTTGATCGTGTTCTGGATCGCCACGAAGAAGCTGAAGAAGAAGGTGGCCTAGCGCCGCGGAGCCGTCATGCGAGTCAGAATCCGCCTCCCGGCCAACGCGGTGGAACAGCCCGGGACCGACCGTCGCCCGAGGGGCGAAACCGGCGGCCGGCGCCGGGTTTCCGCCATGCGAATCAGAATCCGCCTCAAGGCGAACTCGGGAACACGAAAGAAGACCAACCGCCGCCCGGGAGGTCAAACCAATATGTGGCGCCGCATCCGACAAATCGTGGTCAAGGAGTTCCGGCAGACGCTGCGGGAGCCGCGCATGCGGTTCTTCCTCATCATCCCGCCGGTAATCCAACTGATTCTATTCGGCTACGCGGTGAACCTCGACGTCGAGCACGCCGCCGCCGCGTTTGTCGACGGCGACCGCACGCCCGCGAGCCGGAGCCTTCTGGCGGAATTTCAGGGATCGCCGTATTTCCAGATCCTGCCCGTCCCGGACGGGGCCGCCGCCCAGGACCTGCTCGATCGCGGCCGGGTGACAGCGATTATCGGTGTTCTGCCCGGCTTCCAGCGCGAGATCGAGCGCGGCGAAACGGCGCCCGTCCAGGTGCTGGTGGACGGCACCAACTCGAATACCGCCAACGTCGTTTCTTCGTACGCCCAGCGCGTCGTCGGCAACTTCTCCGCCGCCTACTTGCAG
>CAYRPT010000437.1:0-4411 GCA_964425895.1 uncultured Solibacteraceae bacterium
GAATTCCGCTTGTCCGGCGTTCCGAACGGCAGCTACATCATCCAGGTGAACGCGGAGGGCTTCGCGCCCGCCGAAATCAGCCACCGTGTGAGCGGGGAGGCGGTCCCGCCGCCGCTGCAGATTCAACTGAATCCGGTGTGGACCTATTCGCAGATTACCGTCACCGCCACGCGTGGAGCGGTGGAGGATGCGGAGATGACGCCGCAGGTCGCCGTCATCAGCGAGCGGCAGGACTACATGAGCCGGCCGCTGGCGACGGTCGGCCAGGCTCTCGAGTCGACGCCCGGCGTCCTGGTTCAGGAGACCACGTACGGGCAGGTATCACCGGTTCTGCGGGGCTTGACGGGCTACCACGTGCTCAACCTCGTGGACGGTGTGCGCTACAACAATTCGATCTTTCGCAGCGGACCCAACCAGTACCTGGCGTGGATCGAACCTGCAGGTACGCAGCGAGTGGAGGGATTGCTGGGCCCGAGCAGCTCGCAGTACGGCAGTGATTCCCTGGGAGGATCCATCAACGTTGTGACCGTCTCGCCGGGATTCGCGGCCGGGCCGCGGAAACAGGTCCACGGGGATCTCAACACCTTCTTTGGTAGCGCTGATGCCTCCGGTGGAGCGAATGCGAGGCTGGAGTTCGGCACCCGCCGCGCGGCGTGGTTGCTCGGCGGCAGTTGGCGGCGGCACAACGATCTTCGCGCGGGCGACGGCATGGATTCCCGCCACGTCTTTCACCGCTTGTTCGGACTCACGACCGGACAGGTGCGGGACCTCATTGGCAGCCGCCACCAGGATTCGGCGTTCACGGCGCGGGGATTGAACACCAAGGCGCTGGTGCGCACCGGAACGGATCAGACGCTGTCGCTTCACTACCAGCACAGCTCGCTCGACGGAGTCCGCGGCTACCGGGATCTCCTCGGCGGCCGGGGGAATATGCTTTCCCAGTTCGATCCCCAGGCTCTGCATTTCTTCTATGCCCGGTACGAGAAGCTCGCCTTAGGTCCGCTGGATTCTCTCAGCGGCACGTTTTCGGTCAATTCCCAGCGGGACGGACAATCCCGCCAGGCGTTGCGCAGCACCAATCCGATCGATACCGACCGGAGTCAGGTGGACGTTCTCGGGTACTCGGCGCTGGCCTCGACCCACGCCGGCAGCCGGTTTGCCGTCCTTCTCGGGGGGGACCTGTTCGACGAATCGATCGGCTCCACCTCGACGCGCCGGGATCCGGTCTCCGGTCAACTTCAGTCGAGACGGCCGCTCTATCCGGATGATTCCCGCTACCGCACCTTCGGGTTGTTTGCACAGAGCCGGACCGAGGCGATACCGGGCCGTCTCGCTCTGGGGCTTGGCGGCCGCTATACCCGCGTGCACTATAGGACACTCGCCGACCGCGCCTTCGGTGTGCTGGCGTCATCGCGCAGCTTTGACGACTTCACCTTCAATGCCAGCGCGTCGCTGCAACTGTCGCCCGCCGCGGGCCTTTTCGCGCTGGTGGGCCGGGGATTCCGCGCGCCCAACGTCAACGACCTTGGCGCGCTGGGATGGAACAGCGCGGGTTTTGAAGTGCCCGCCGAGGAGGCGATACCGGCGAACGCGCTGCTGAGTACGAGCGCCGGAGAAGACGCGCTTTCGAAAGGCAAGCCGGTGGAGCGTCTGAAGGCGGAGACGCTCTACAACTACGAGCTCGGCTTTCGCTATTCAACCCCGCGCCTCTATGCCCGCGTCCAGGTCTTTGACGCCGAGATGTACGACCCGATCGTCCGGCGCACCCTGCTGTTCCCGCTGGACTCCCTGCCGACCATGCTTGGCGGTCTTCCCGCCACACCTATTGAACCGACACCCGGACAAGACGCGCAGGGGGTGGGCGCGGTGGCCAACGAAACGGACCCGCGCGCGATCAAAGCCTTCGTCAACGACGGCCGGAGCCGCTATTACGGCGGTGAGGCTTTGCTTCGCTACAACTTCTCGTCCCAGTGGAGCGTGGCGGGCAACTACAGCTACATCACCGGCCGGCTGTTGAATCCCAACCTTCCTGTGCAGCGCCTGCCTCCTCAGATGGGGAATCTCAGCCTGCGATACGTCCCGGGAGGACTCCGGCCGTGGCTGTCGGTACGCGCGCGATTCGCCGGCCGGCAGGACCGGCTGAGTGGATCCGACCTCACCGACGTCCGTATGGGCGCGGCGCGAAGCCGGAAAGACATCGCGGACTTCTTCGGCGGGACACGAGTCGGCCAGTATCTGGACGCCGCCGGTAAGGTGTTCCTGCCCACTGGCGAGATGCTCCGGGGGATTCAAGACCGGGTGTTGCCCATTGGAGCCGTGATCCATGGCGTTACGGTCCGGAATGACAATACGCGCGTTCCCCTCTACCCTGAGACGGCCGGGTGGGTGGTGCTCGATGTTCACGGCGGCATGCCGTTGACGGAGCGGCTGAGCCTGGATTTTGCCCTGGAAAACGCCTTGGACCGGAACTACCGCGTGCATGGCTCCGGCATGGACGGCCCGGGTATCCAGGCCTACGGCGGCATTCGCTACACATTCTGAGTCATGGCCCCGGCTCCTCGATCCGGATTAGGCGGTCGCTTGCCACGCCTTTCATCGACTGGGTTATTCCGCTGGGCCATTGAACAGTGACCTCATCAGCGGATTCGTGCTTCCCCAGCCCGAAACGCACGTAAGGCTCGCTCGACGACGCGTACCCCACGCTGGTCGTAGCGTGGTTGAACAGAGTCCGCCCGTTCGGGAGGCGCAAGCGGATCTTGGCTCCCAGGCCGTCCCGGTTGCTTTCCCGGCCCACGAGGCGAATCGCGAGCCAGTGGCCGGAGTCTGCGGTCGCGTTGCGCAGCAACCTGGCCGGGGCGTTGACCGCTGAGACCACGATGTCAACGCGTCCGTCATTGTCGAAATCAGCGAAGGCGGGGCAGCGGTGGTAAGCCGGCTTCCGGAGGTCGTCGCCGCTGGTCTCGGAAACGTCCCGGAACGTGCCGTTTCCCATTCCCTGGAAGACGCTGTTGGACAGCGCTGACTGCGTCCCTACATACCGTCCGATTCCGGGAAAGTGCGAATTCGCGGTGAACAGGTCCTTGGCGCCGTCGTTGTCCAGATCCATCAGGCCCATACCCCAGCCCGTCAGCACCCGAGTGGCGGCGGCCAGTCCGGTCTGGATCGTATAGTCCTCGAAGAAATGCGGCCCTCCGAGGTTGCGGAACACAAGAAATGTGTCGTTCAGCATGGCGGTGAGCACGATATCCGGGCGCCCGTCGTCGTCGAAGTCACGGAAATCGGGGCCCATACTGGCCACCGGCCGGCCCTGCTCGCCCAGCGCCACGCCGGTTTCGAAACCCACCTCTTCAAACTTCAGGTTCCCTCGATTCCGGAACAGGAAGTTGCGCATCGAATCGTTGGCAACGAAGACATCCGTCCGTCCGTCGTCGTCGAAATCACCGAAGGCGACCCCCATGCCCTTACCCAAGTGCGCCGCAATCCCCGACTCCCGGGACACGTCCCGGAACCCGCCGTCGCCCTGGTTGTGGAAGAGCTGGTGGGGACGGGCGGCATAGTTGTCCGGGTGGCAGTACAGCCGCCGGCCAGGCGGACCGCATGAGGGCTCGGTAGCGGCGCTCCACTCCACGTAGTTCGAGACGAACAGGTCCAAAAGGCCGTCGTTGTCCGCATCGAACCACCCGGCTGAGATCGACCACATCTTGCCGTATTCCGGGTCGCTTCCCTCGAGGCCGCTGGAACGGGCGACGTCGGTGAAGCGGCCATCGCCTTCATTGCGGAAGAGCATGTTCCGGTTGACGCCGGCGACGAAGATGTCGGGATCGCCATCATTGTCGTAGTCCGCGGTGGCGGCGGCCATGGAATAGCCCTCGCCCGCGACCCCGGCCTGCGCGGTGACGTCGGAAAACGTCAAGTCGCAATTATTCCGGAAGAGACGGTTGAGGAATTGAGGCCCGTCCTTGCTCAGATTCGAGAGGCGGGCGCCGTTGGTGAAGTAGACATCCATGCATCCGTCGTTGTTGTAGTCGAGCGCGGCGACACCGCCGAGCATCAATTCGATCTGGTGGTAACCTCCGGTGGCGCCGTTCCGCAGGAAAAAGTGGAGACCGGATTCGCGCGTTCGCTCCTCGAACCGGATCTCTCCGCCGTTGAGCAGGGCCGCGAAGACAACTACGCAGGCAAGGAGCCTCATCGGGTCTCGCGCTTCCGCCTCTTGCTTTCGTACTCCCGATACCAGGTGGCGTGCCGCGCCGCGTCCCCGGGGCGGCCCATCCGGCGGTAGACCTGGATCAGCAGGCTGTGGGCATAGGGCAGGTCCGGGGCGAGACGCACCGCTGCCTCGGCCTCCCGGGCGGCGTCGGCCAGCCGCTGGAGCCGGTGGAGGATTCTGGCCCGCCAGGTTCTCGCCATG
>CAYRPT010000438.1:0-4403 GCA_964425895.1 uncultured Solibacteraceae bacterium
GGCCGGTTGAGCCGGAGCGGTGCGGCGGCGGCGCCGTCGGAGCAGCGCACCCTGATGTCCAGGTGGCCCCGCGCGACCCGGGCCGCAATCCGGCCGCGCATCGCGCACTCCAACGGCTCCGCCTCCGGGCCCGTGTGAAACCGCAGGTCGAGACCCCGGTGGTTCAGGCTCTTGATGTTGATCACGACCTCTCCGGCCGGCGTCTCGCGCCGCACGTGAGCGAAGCCGGTCATGCTGCGAATGGGCGTCCCGCGCCTACTCACGATTCACCACCGGATCTGCCTCCAGGAACTGCAACTCGTGGAGTCTCTGATAGATGCCGCCTCCCGCGACCAGATCTTCATGCGTCCCGATCTCGGCGACCCGGCCCTGGTCCAACACGACGATGCGATCCGCTCTCCGCACGGTCGAGAGGCGGTGCGCGATGACGATCACCGTGCGGTCCGCCATCAGGTTGCTCAATGCCCGCTGGACCAGCGCCTCGGATTCGGTGTCCAGGTGCGACGTTGCTTCGTCCAGAATCAGAATCGGCGCGTTCTTGAGCAGCGCCCGGGCGATCGCGATCCGTTGCCGCTGGCCTCCGCTAAGCCGCGTCCCGCGCTCCCCGATGACCGTCTGATATCCCTGAGGCAACCGCGCAATAAACTCATCGGCCAGAGCGTTCCGCGCCGCCGCCCGCACCTCGTCGTCGCTGGCGTCCTGCCGGCCGTAGCGCAGGTTGTTGGCCACCGTATCATTGAAGAGGAACGTGTCCTGAGCCACGATCCCGATCATACCCCGCAGACTGTCGAGATCAAATTCGCGAATGTCGCGGCCGTCGATCCGGATCGCACCCCCGCCCACGTCGTAGAACCGCGGCACCAGGTTCGCCAGCGTCGTCTTTCCCGCGCCGCTGGGGCCCACGAGCGCCGCCACTTCGCCGTAGCGCACAGTGAGATTGATCTCCTCGAACCGGAAGCCGCCCGGCGACCGGGGATAGTGGAAACTGACCCGGTCAAACACGATCGACTGGCGAAACTCCCTCAGCTTGGGCGCACCCGGCCCGCTGGCGATCGACGGCCGCGTGTCCAGGTACTCGAACACTTTCTGGGCGGCCCCCAACGCCTGCTGGAAGATGTTGTGAATCCCCACCAGGCGCTTCACGGGTTCGTACAGCATCAACAGAGCGATGACGAAGGTCATGAATTCGCCGCTGGTCATGGCGCCGGCCTTGATTTGTTCCCGGGCATAGGTGAGCAAGCCGACGATGGTAAGCGCGCCGAAGAACTCAATCAGCGGCGTCGACAGCGCTTGCTGCGCCACATACTTCAGGGTCTCGATCCGGAACCGCTGCACGGCCCTGCGGAACCGCGAGGACTCGTGCGGCTCGGACGTGAAGGACTTCACCACCTGGTGGCCGCTGAGGGCTTCCTGCAGCACCTGGTTCAGCTCGGCCGCGTAGTCCTGTGCCCTGCGGGTGGTGCTCCGGATCCGCCGGCCGATCCGCACGGTCGGGATCAGCACGATCGGCAGCACCGTCAGGCTCACCAGCGACAGCCTCCAATCCGTGTGCAGCACCACATAGAGCAGGCCCATCGCGGTGAAGCTCTGCCGCAGGAGATCCGCCAGGATGTGCGACACGGCGACCTGGATCTTGTCGAGGTCGATCATGATCGACGACATCAGCTTCCCGGTCGAGTGGCTCTCGAAGAAGTGCAGGTCCTGGCGCAGGACGTGATCGAAGGCCCGCTGGCGTAAGTCCGTCACGGCGCTGAGCCCGGTGTGATTCACCAGATAGTTGCCAACATAGTCGCAGACCCCCTTGGCCAGAAACACCGCCAGGATCGCGAAGGCCACCATGGTCCAGACATTATGGATCTGCGGGGGTACGAGCCGGTCGAGGTAGATCGGCTGCCCAAACACGCGGAGCAGTTCCACCGGGGCATCGGGCGTGCCGGGGTCCAGCACCCGATCCAGAATCGGGCGTACCAGCAGGGCGATCATGGCGTGCGCCCCCCCGGCCACCGCCATGAACAGCACCGAGGCTGCCAGGTGGAGCGAGTAGGGCCGGACGTAGCGGATCAGCCGGAAGTACTCGCGCATCGGCTTATTCCCCGCCCCGGTCCCGCCCGGTAGCCGCCGGGGCGGCGGAGCGTCGTTCGAGCAGGCGGTAAAGAGCTTCGATCACCTGTCCGCTCGAAACCTGATCCAGGCCCTGGGGGGAATGCAGCACGACCGCCTCGGTCTGCCACGGCCCCCAGATCTCCGGGTTCGAAGGCCCGAACAGCACCATCGCCGGGACGCCGAACGCGGCGGCGATATGAGCGGGCCCGCTGTCGTTGCCCGCGAACAGCACCGCCCCGGCGATCAGCGCCTTCACCTTGGCGAGCGGCTGCCCCACAAAAAGGGCATGCCGCCTGAACGGCTCCACCGATTCGCCCGGCCCGCCCAGGAACACCGGCTCGATCCCGCACTCCAGCTCCAGGTGGCGCGCGACTTCGAGAAACCGGCCCGCCGGCCAGGTCTTCCCCGGCTCGGACGCCATCGGGTGAATCACAGCGTAGGGCTGCGCCCGCCGTTCGGGTTTCGCCGCAAGCAGAGCCCGCGGGATCGGCCGCCGGGGTACGCCGAGGTAGAAGACCGCCGAGGCCAGGTGCTCGGCGGTGTGGACCGTTCGTTCCTCGCCCAGGACCTCCTGGGCCCGCGGAATGCGGATGTTGTAGAGCGCACCCCCCCGAAAGTGGACGAACCCGCAGCGGAAGCGCGCGCCCGACGCCGCCGTGAGCGCCATGCTCCGCGTTCCCCCATGGAGGTTCAGACAGAGGTTCGCCCCCCAACGCGCCGCGGCGGTCCAGCGTGGGGCGAGGATGTCTTCCACCGCGGGGATCTCTTCGAAGATCGCGGCCAAACGCGCCTCCACCACGACCCCCACACGGAGATCCGGCCGGTACTGCTTCAGCAGCGCCAGCGCCGGCGTAGTCAGCACGCAGTCCCCCAGCGACCGCAGGCGGACCACCAGCACCCGGGCGCCTAACGGCAGTTCCTCGAGGATGGTCGCCACCGCGCCGTTCCTCACTCCTCGATCCAGGCTTCGTCGATCAGCATGACCGGTATATCGTCCCGAATCGGGTACACATGCTTGCAGGCATTACACTTGAGGGCGTTTTCGTCCTGTTTCAGCTCCAGAGGGTTCTTGCACCTGGGGCATACCAGGATCTCCAGCAGCTCGGCGCTTAATGCCATAGACCGAAGTGTAACAAAAGACTAGCGAAGCGGAGCCCTTCGCGAAGGGCTCACCCAAACCTCCAGCTTCCGGCTCCAGGAAGGCGCACCGGACGTCGAGGGATGCTATTGCTCCCGCGCCTTACGGATCACATCGAGAAACTGTTGGGCCCGTTCCGTGAACACGTCGTAGGCGCCCGCGGCCACGGTCTTCGCGTCCACCAACTCCGAACCCACGGCGACCGCGGCGGCGCCCGCCTTCAGAAAGTCCGCCGTGGTGTCGAGGTTCACGCCGCCGGTGGGAATCATCTCGATCTGGGGGAAGGGCGCCTTGAGAGCCTTAATGTACTTGGGGCCGCCGACGTTGCCGCAGGGAAAGACCTTGACAAAATCGGCTCCATGCTCCCAGGCGGTCATCACCTCGGTCGGAGTGAGCGCGCCGGGGCAGATAACCTTACTGTAGCGCTTCGCCATCTCGATGGTCTTCATGTTAAGGCTGGGGGTGACGAAGAACTCCGCGCCGGCCAGCATGCAGATACGGGCAGTTTCGGCGTCGAGAACGGTCCCCGCGCCGAGGACGATCTTGTCGCCATAGTGGGCAGCCACCTTCTCGAGAGCCTTCACGGCCCCGGGCACGGTCATAGTGATCTCGGCCGCCCGGATTCCTCCCGCGTAGATAGCATCCACCGTGAGGATGGCGCTCTCGGCGCTGGCGGTGCGGACAATCGGCACAATGCCGACGTCCCTGATAAAGGACAGTACCGTCTCCTTCTTCATAGACCTTTGATTCTATGCCATCGAGCCGCCGCCACCCAACCCGGGGAGTGAGAGAAAGCCCGGCCGGCGCGGTCAGGCGTCTCCCCGTCTCCCACGCACCCGCTCACTGCTCCCGCTTCGCCGAACCCAGACGCCTTCGTATCTCGGCAATCCGAGGATTGCCCGGGTCCATCTGCGCGGCGCGATCGAGCAAGGCGGCGCTTTCCCCGCCCCTTCCCCGGCCGGCTAAGAACGAGGCCAGGTCGAGTGCGCGGCCCACGCGTGCCGGCTCGAGCGCCATCGCCCGCCGGTAGCCCTGCTCGGCCGCCGCCCAGTCTTTGCGGTGGCTCGCGAGCCTGGCGAGCACAAACTGGTGTTCGGCGGCGCTGATCTCGCCGATCCGCGCCGCGACGGCTTCGGCCTTCTCCTCGCCGCCGCCGAGGAAA
>CAYRPT010000439.1:0-4402 GCA_964425895.1 uncultured Solibacteraceae bacterium
GGGACAAGTTCGAGCGTCTTACGGCGCCCATGGGCCTTGACATCGGCGCCGTGACCCCTGAAGAGATCGCGGTGAGCGTGGTAGCCGAGATGATCGCCGTGCGGCGGCAGCCGGATTCCCGCTGGCGCGAGGTGTCGAAGTCGATATTCACCAATCCGGCGCTCCAAGGGATCCTGAAGTGACGCCGCGGCGCTACGCATTCGCCGCCGGCGCTCGGGCCGGTTCGGCATGAAAGGTTCGCCCGCCGGCGTGATTCTGGCCGCCGGAGAGTCGCGACGCATGGGCTCGCCCAAGCCGCTGCTTCGAATCGGCGAAGATACCTTTGTCGACCGGCTTATCGGTGTGTTCGGGCCGCACTGTAACCCTATCGTGGTGGTTCTCGGCCACCACGCCGAGGCGGTTCGCCGCGGCACTCGACGCGCCGGGGAGGTGACGTTCGCCGTTAACCCGGATCCCGCCCGTGGCATGTTGAGCTCGCTCCGGTGCGCCTTCGAGTGTTTGCCGCCGGAATTCCCGGCGGTGATCTTCACGCCGGTTGACCATCCGCTGATTCTGGCGGAGACGGTTCGTCTTCTGGTGGAGGCGTGGGGCCGGCAACCGGAAATGTCGGTGCTGGTGCCCACCTACGGAGAGCCACCGGAGCAGCGGCGCGGCCATCCTGTTCTGGTTAGCCGTTTGCTCGTTCCGGAATTCCTCCGCCTCCCGCCGGACGGCAAGCCCAGCGACGTGATCCGCGCGCACCGCTCCTCGACGCTCTATGTTCCGGTCGCCGATCCGGGAATCCTGTGCGATATCGATACACCGGCGGATTACGAACAAGCCATGGGACGGTAGAGTGCCGGACCGCGCCGGCGCCTGTCAATCCAGCAGGCGAAGGAACTCCGCGACGATGCGGACATCGTCCTGCTGTTCCGGGGTGATCTCCAGAGGTTCGAATTCCGGGTTCAGCGGTTCGAGCACGATTTCCGCGTGCCGCCAGGAGCCGTCGGGGAGGCTCTGTTTTCGCGAGTGGTATTTCTTGACGGTGTAGCGGAGTCCGGAGGCCTCGGAGCGGCGCCGGTCCTCCACCAGCACAAGTTTGCCCTCCCGGGATCCGGCAACTCCGCTGCGGAACACGCAACGGGAGCCGTCGGAGATGCGCGGCTCCATCGAGCGCCCGATCACCGTGGCGACGAACATCTCCCGCGTCAACCGCAAGCCGGGCGGGACCTCCACCCAGCCTTCCTCCTCGATGTCATGGAGATTGTCGCAGAACTTGCCGGCCGCGGCCCGCAGGCTGTAGACGGGCAGATGCGTGCGAAACGGGGCCACCGTTGAGGGGACCTGCTGCGAGTACAGCCGGTTCAGGGTGGCCTCGAACCGGCCGATGATCACCGAACGCCGGTCGGAGATGCGGATGAGGTTGGAAAGGCAATCCTCCAGCCAGGCGAGAAACCCCTGCGCCCCCATTTCCCTCGCTTTGCCGCGCAGATCGTCCTCGATCAGCTCGAGGACGTCGATCTCGTCCTCCCCGGCGATCTGGTCCCAGTCCCGGCGCATCCGCAGGCCGAGCTCACCCGTGGATGGATCGATCAGGAGGACACCGGCAGGCTCCGGCGAGCGCCCCGGCAGGGCCACTTCGAGGACCGAGTATTCGCCGGACGCCGTGGGGACAGCCTGGGTCATGATTCCCTTATCGGATGATCTCATGAGGCGCGCGAACGCGGCAAAGCGGCCCGGCTCCCATGCTGCGGTCTCCGCCGCCGGGGACGGGCGGCCTCCTAGGGGGCGTAGGGGTAGTAGCCGTTGCGATGACGGATCTTCACGCTCGGGAGGGGAACCTCGACCCTGATCTTGCGGAAGATGCGCGGGTCGTCGGTCACCGTCGGCGTGTACCGCAGGATGTACTGCGTTGTGATCTCACCGCTCAGCGCCGCGATCGCCCGGAACATCCCCTGGGCAACGTGGGCCGAGTAGCCGCCGGTGCCGACCGTGATCGCGTAATTGCCGGCGTCCTGCGGCTTGGAGAGATATCCCGAGATATCGTCGTAGACGTCGTCCAGCGGATACTCCACGCGCCCGCCCGTTTCGGTGGCGAGCTTGATGAGGTTACTCTCTTCCGGATTGTCGAACTCGTAGGAGACAGTCGAAACCGCGTAGATGGTGACCAGGTTGCGCTGGGCGATCTCCAGCACCTCGTCCCGCGTCCGCTTGCTCGCGTTATCGTGGCCGTCGCCGATGATGACCAACACACGACGCGGCTCGATCGGCTCGCCCTCCACGAGTTCCCGGTTGGTGCAGGACATGTAGATCGCGTCATAGAGAGCCGCGCCTCCTCCCGGCTTCATGGCGCGGATCTTCTCAAGGATTGGCGACGGGTCCCACGTGGTATTCACCAGGAGCTCGGCATCGTTGGAATAGGAGATGAGGTAACCGCTGAACTTGGGATCTTCGGGCATCAGCGCGAGGACGAGCTCCTCCGCCGTCTCCTTATAGCTTTTCCAGCGCAGCCGCATCGCGTTCGACTGCTCGATCAGGAACCCGATAACCACCGGCTGGCTTCGTTCCGCGTTGAAGTACTCAATCTTCTGTTCGACGCCCTGGTCGAAAATCCGAAAGTCACTTTGCTTGAGGTCGGATACGAAGCGGCCTTCCTCGTCCGTGACCGTCACGGGTACGATGACCTCGTTCACCTGCACGCGGATGGGGGAGGCGCCCTTCTCACCCGCATACTGGGGCGATTCCGGTGCGGTTCTGGCCTCCCCGGCGGCCGGCTCTCCGGTCTGACCGTGGACAAGCGCGGTGACCAGGCACAAAAAAGCGAGACGACCCAGCATACGCGTAACACTCCTCAGACGATTATAGGACGCCCGCGGGGCGGGCCAAGTTCCAGTGGTTCGCCAGCGGCCGGCCAGGATTGGCATCACGCGTTGCGGCACGCGCGCCGCCGTGGAGGTTCACTCCCTCGATAATAAAGGCAGGTTCGACATGACCGTTCGTCTCATCCGCGCGGCCGTTTTGGTTATCCTCGTTCTGCTCGCCTTCGCCCTGGCGGCCCCCTACGCGCGCATCGACGGCCTGGGAGAGCCGCTGCGGGCGGCCTTGGAAAAAGCGCTCAACCGCCGCGTCGACATCGGCGGGCGCGTCCATCCCCGCATTCTACCCCGGCCCGGGCTCAGCGTGGAGAGCGTCGTGATCCATGAGGATCCCGAGATCGGCCTCGAGCCGATCGCTTACGTAGACTCGCTCGAAGCCGGCCTGAGCCCGGCAGCGCTCCTGGGAGGGCGCCTGGAGGTTACCGCGCTCCGCCTGGTGCGCCCCAGCGTGAACCTGACCAAAGGCAACACGGGAACCTGGAATTACCCACCGCTGCTCCAGCGGGCCTTCTCCGGTGGACCGCTTTCCATCAGGCCGCCGCTCCCGCGTATCGAGGTCCGCGACGCCCGCCTGAACTTCAAGTTCGGCGCCATCAAGTCGGTTTTCTACCTGTCGGGCGCGGACGTTGACGTGACGCCAGTCGCCGGCGAGGAGCCCGCGGTGCAGTTCCGCTTCGCCGGTTCCCCCTCGCGGACAGATCGCGCGGCGCAGGGCTTCGGCGCTCTCTCCGGCAACGGCCTTCTTGTGTACTCGCGCGAAGGGGAGAACCGGATCCGTCTGGTCATCCGGCTGGAACGCTCCGCGATTCCGGACCTGCTGACGCTGGTGAAGGGGCACGGCGCCGGGCTGGGCGGGTTTCTAGCCTCGCGCGCCGTTCTGGAAGGACCTCTTTCGCACGTGCGGATAGAGGGGGAGATGCAACTCGCCGACGTCGACCGCCGGTTTCTGCTGCCCGGCCGTTCGGGCGAATGGTCGCTTGACTACGTGGGCGACCTCGATCTGGTGCGCCGGCGGGTTCGCCTGGAGACCCGACCTCGCAAGGAGCGGTTGCCCATTTCCATTCGCGTGTTCCTCTCGGACTACCTGACCGCCCCACGGTGGGCCGCGGTGCTCTCCGCCGAGAGCCTGCCGCTGGAGATGCTCACCGCGCTCGCCGTCGAGCTGGGAAATCCCCTTCTCCCGGGGCTTTCCCTGCGAGGCAGTCTTTCCGGCGCCGCCGGCCGCGCCCCGGACGGGACAATTCAGGGGAGCTTCCAGGCCTCCGATATCGAACTCGGCGCGCCGGACCGCGCGACGCTGCACGTGGATCAGGCCGAAATCACGGCCGGGGCCGGAGTGGTGCGTGTGCTGCCGACCCAGGTGTCGATTGATCAGCGCGAGGTCGCCGAAGTCAGCGGTTCCTATGCACGGAGCTCGGCCCGGCTCGAGTTGGCGGTGCGGGCGCGCGGCCTGTCGGTGGCGCGCTTTCGCGAGGTGTGGCCCGCGATGACGGGTGGCAGCCTGCCGCCCGCGATGGAGATCTGGCAGGCGGGCGACTGGTCGGGTG
>CAYRPT010000440.1:0-4389 GCA_964425895.1 uncultured Solibacteraceae bacterium
CCACGACATCCACCGTCAACGAGAACGTAAACGAAGCGGCCCCCGAGCGAACTCTGACGGACACAGGGCCCGGTGTGGCGCCCAGCGTAACCTTAGCCGAGGCGCGCCCCAAAGAGTCGGTAACGGTCTGGACATTGCTCAGGGTTGCCCGGCCAGGCTGCAGCACCTCCCAGGTCACCGCCGCGCCCGGCAGCGGATTGCCGGCGGCGTCCAAGACCCGCACCAGCAGGGCCTCGGGAAGCGTTTCGCCCGGATCTCCGGTCTGGCCGTCGCCATCAACCTCCACCACGGCGGCCGGAGCACCCGGCAGAACCGTCACGGTGTAGTAGTTATCCGACGGGATCGTGAAGTTGGAGCCCACCACCAGGGAGGCGCGCGCCCTCCCCGGGAGCCCGCCGTACACCAAATCGCAGACCGCCTCTCCTTTGGCGTCGGTCAGCGCGAAGGCGCCCTGGCACTGCACGAACGGTCCCTCGCCGGGCATGAGTCCAGTGAGGAACTCCAGCGCGATGTTCGGAATGCCCTCGCCGGCCTGGACACCGGCCAATGCTCCAACAAACGCCACGGCGAAGCCCGGGCTCACCTCCCCGACACGGCCCTCGAACTCGCGTTGGATGAGCGAGGGTTTCCGCACCTCCACGTTGACTTGCAGGCTGCCGAAGGCGTCGATGGGAATCGTCGTCACATAGAAGGTGACCGCCTGATTCTCATAGGTAGCGTTGATTACCGCTTGTTCGTAGGACAGACCAGGCTCGAGAAGGTTCGGACCGAAGAAAGTGGCCTCGGCGATTCCGTCGACGTTGGTCTTCGAGGAGGCCCGGTCGAGGTTGCCGCGGCCCTGGGCGACAGCCCATCCCACGGTTGCGCCATTGATCGGCGTGCCGCCCGGCGCCGTCACCTTCACCCGCAGGGGTTTGGGGAAGAAGAACGTGGTGGCGTTCAACTGGCCCTGTCCGGATTCGATGGCGATACCGCCCTCGTCGCCGCCGCCGGCGCCGCCCACAGCCAACTCGAAGGTCTCCGTCAGCGAGCCTCCAACCGTCACCTGGACCGGGATCGGGCCGGTTACGTCGCCCGGATCGACAGTCGCCATGGCCAACCCGTACTTGTTGGTGGCCGTCATGGCGCGGGTGAACTGGACGCCCTGCGGAGCCTCGAACACCACCGAGGCGTTGAACACGGGCAGTCCGTTCGAATCCAGCGCCCGGATAACGATGGGCCGGAAAGCGCCTTCCTCGCCGATGTTCTGTTTGTCGTTGTAGAGAATGGCGCTGGCCGGCGGCGCGTTGGACGAGGGCCCTTCGTAGATGAGGCCCGTGCCTTCGAAGGGCGTGGCCACCGGCGAACCACTCAGGGAATCCGGGTTCAATGCCGCCCGTTTCAGCGCCTCTCCCTCAATGTAGTAAAGGTACTTCGCATTCGGCATTTCCCCCGACTTGACCATCCCGTCCACCTGGTCGGGACGGCCGTCTCCGGAGATCACCGGCACATCCAACTCCGCGTCTGGGATCGTGACCTCGTAGATCACGCGCGACCGGGTCGAAGTCATGAAGAACCGTTCGTTGCTGACCACCTCGACGCGCGGCGTCATCGTGATGACGTTCACGTTGTCGCCCAGGCGTCCGACGAAGGACTGGACGGAGTTCGTGGCCAGATTGATGATCCACACGGAGACATTGGTGAGCGGCCGCTGGTTCGTGGCGATGCCATACTTGCCATCCGGCGTGAAATACACCTGGTTCGGAGTGCCGCTCAGGGAGACCCGCCCGACCTCGGTCATGGTTTCGGGATCGATCACCGCGATTGCGTTTGTCGTGCTGACGTAGATGTACCCGTTCGGACCCGCCGCCAGCGCCGTCGGATTGCCGAAGACCGCCAACGGCGCGCCGGCTTCCTTGAGAGTGTTCAGATCGATCCGGTACAAGCGGTTGGAGATCGTGCTGAGCACCAAGGCATACCGGGAATCGATCGTCACCGCGACTCCCACCGGCGAGGAGCCGGCGGGAATGCTGGCCGCCTCCTGCCCGGTGGCGGTATTAAAGATCCGGAGCGTGCCGGCTACCGCGAGAAAATACTTCCCGTCAGGGGTGACGGCGCCATCGCGGCCCGGGTCGTTCCAGGCGCCGCTGCGCGAGGTGACGCTGAACCCCCCGTCCGTCACCACCAAGGCGTCGGTAACGGAATTGGAGATCGTGTAGAAACGGCTTCCGTCAGGAAGCACGGAAATGCTTCGCACCGGCGCCGGACCGCCCTGGTAGGATCCGGCGGGAGCGACCGGGTTGCCCGTGTAAACCTGGACGTTGGTCTCGGTTGTCCCGTTCGGCAGCACGAACACGTTGTTCGCTTGCAGGGACAACGCACACAAGAGGCCCACAAGTACTGCGAAAACTCGCACCCTGAGAGTCATTTTCACCTCGATGGGGATAGATGATTGACGCGGGAACTGCAAGGAATAGTCTATCACCAAGATACCGGTTTGCAAACCGCAAGCTGGCGGACCGCAGGCCGCGACCGGCGGCGTGCCCGCCCGGCAGCGACATCCCGCCGCCGGCCCCGCAATCCGTATACACTACGGGACATGACATCCCGCCGTGCGGTTCGTTTCGCGTGCCTCGTGGCCTTTGCGGCCGCCCTGCTGCCGGCCCAGGAAGGCCCGGGCCGCGAGGAGTGGCTCCAACTCTTCAATGGCCGTGACCTGGACGGCTGGCGCCCGAAGATCAAGGGCTACGACCTGGGCGTTAACTACGGCGACACCTTCCGCGTCGACAACGGCGTCCTCAAGGTCGCCTACGACCAGTACACCGACTTCGGCCAGCGCTACGGCCACATCTTCTACCGCGACAAGTTCTCGCACTACATCCTCGGCGTCGAGTATCGCTTCACCGGCCAGCAGGCGCCCGGGGGGCCGGACTGGGCTTATAAGAACAGCGGCGTCATGGTCCACTGTCTCGACCCAGAGACGATGCTGCGCGACCAGGACTTCCCCATTTCCATCGAAGTCCAGTTCCTCGGCGGAAAGGGCTCCGGCGAGCGTCCCACCGCGAACCTCTGCACGCCCGGCACGCACGTGGTTATGGACGGGAAGCTCGTCACCACCCACTGCCTGAGCTCGAAATCGAAGACCTTCCACGGTGAGGAATGGGTCCGCATGGAGGTGAAGGTGCTTGGCGGAGAGCGCATCGAGCACTATGTGAACGGCGAACTCGTGTTGGCGTACGACAAGCCGCAGATCGGCGGCGAAGTGGTGAACAACTATGATCCCCAGGTGAAGCGCGACGGGACCCCGCTCACCGAAGGCTGGATCTCCCTCCAAAGCGAGAGCCATCCCATCGAGTTCCGCAAGGTGGAGCTGCTGAACCTGAAAGGCTGCATGGACCCCAAGGCCGCGAACTACAAGTCCTACTACGTCGAGGCCGATCCGGCCGCTTGCCGGTAATTCGTCAACGGGATTCCCGCCCGGCCAGAAATCCGCGCGCCACCTCTTCCACCGGCCGGTGCTCGACATCCACGCGGTAGTTGAGCCTCCGCATCGTGTCCGCGTCGATCGTCCCCGACAGGCCGGCCAGCGCCTCCCGGAGCCCCGAATAGTGGCGGAGGAGGTCAGCTCGAACCAGCACGGCGGCCTCGTAGGGAGGGAAAACGCCGCGATCGTCCTGGAGAACACGCACGTCCATGGCGGCGAGCAGGCCGTCGGTTCCGTTGGCAGCCACCATGTTGACCTGCCCCTGTTCAAGCGCCCGGTACAGCAGCCCCAGGTCCATGGTCACGGGCGGCGCGCTCCACTTGAGGGGATACGCCCCTTCGAGCGCCGGCAGACCGTCGGCGCGCCGCTCGAATTCATACCCTAGCCCCAGCCGCCAGCCGCCCGGATGGGCCGCGGCGTCACTGATTGTCTTCAGGCCACCCGCGCGGGCGTCGCCGCCGCGCACCACCATCGCAAAGGAGTTGTTGAAACCGAGCGGAGCCAGCCACTCTACTTCGAAGCGCTCCCGGTACTCTCTTCGCACCCGCGCGAACACCGCGCCGGCGTCCTGGAGCGGTGGCAGGTCCAACACCGCCATCAACGCGGTTCCCGTGTACTCCGGGTAGATTCCAATCTCGCCGTGAACGAGCGCCTGGTGGGCCAGCAGCGTGCCGCCGAGGTTGAGCCGGCGATCCACGGCCGTATCCAGCCGCCGTTCGATCTGCTGCGCTACGATCTCGCCAATGACGATCTGCTCGGTGAAGTTCTTCGAGCCGACCGTGATGCGCGGCGGTCCGGCGCAGGCGCAGAGCGCAACGCCTAGCGCGGCGATAGCTTTCGTTCGACCCACCCGAGCCCCCCCTCGGCGAGCAGAGCCATCAGGGCGGCCGGGATAGCCCCGGCCAGGACCAGGGCCGGATCCACGG
>CAYRPT010000441.1:0-4383 GCA_964425895.1 uncultured Solibacteraceae bacterium
GGGGGTGATCGGGAAGTTGGGCGAGAAGGTGATGCCCGCCAGGTAGGCGCGGTCATTGGCGGCCACCGCCAGCGCGTGCGCCTCGTCGCGCCTGGCCCCGCCGAGCAGCGTCGCGTAGACCAGATTGCGCCCGTCCACCGAGAAGCGCGCGGCGAAGGCGTCCGCATCCCCTGCGTGGAGCGTCCGGTAAGCGCCTGGCGTCGCCGGGAAGTTCGCCGAGTAGGTGTATCCGGCCAGGAACGCATCACCGGCGGCGTTCAGGCCGATCGCATAGGCGCGGTCGTGGTTGTTGCCGCCGAGGAACGTCGAGTAAACAAGCGCCCCGCCGGTTGGATCGAGCTTGAGCGCGAACGCGTCTGTCTCGCCTCCGAAGATGGTTCGGGCGGCGCCAGGCGTAACCGGAAAGCCGGAGTACGCCGAGCCGGCCAGGAAGAGATTGCCCCCGCTGTCCACCGCGGCCGCATAGGGCTCGCCGGAGCCGAGGAAGGTCGAGTAGAGGAGCTCGCCGCCGCCGGCGCTGAGCTTGGCGGCGAATGCCCCGCAGCATTTCACCCGGTACGCCCCTTCGGTCGCCGGGAAGCCGGTGTTGGCGTAGCCGGCCAAATAGGCGTTCCCGCCGGAGTCCACGGCGATCGCGTTCGCCCGGTCGTCCCCGGCCCCCCCCAGGTAAGTGACGTAGTGCAAGGTTGAGGCGTCCGGCGACAGTTTGGCGACGAACACGTCGCGGCCCCCGCCCAACTCCGGCTGCACCGCGCCTCCGCCTGCGGGCAAATGCAGTGAGTTCGTCGAGCCGGTGACGTAGACGTTCCCGAAGGCGTCCACCGCCAACCCGTTCAACGTCTCCTCGCCCTCCCCGCCGAGGTAGGTCGAGTAGTCGACCACGGGATCCACAACCAACGGCAGATCCTGGCGGTACGGGCCCAGGACAATCGCCGCTACGTTGCCTTCCACCGAATAGGAGCACTCCACGCTCCGGCGCTGATCTCCCTCCTGCTGGTGGGCCGAAGGCGGGCGCTGATGGAAAACGCCGGAGAGCGTCTCGACGAGCAGGCTCCCGTCGCCTCCGGCCGAGATCCGCCGCGCGCCGTGAAACTCCATCCTCAATTCCGGGATCCTGGCGCCGGCCTGAATGAGGAAATCGTACTCGAGGTGAGCGCCGTTTCCGTAGAACTCGACATCGACACCCGGCCATACCTCCCGCAGCCGCACCCGGCGGTATTGGACGACGCCGGCTCTCCAGCCGTTCGCGCCCGCGGCCAGGTAGTAATTGCTGACGCCGCCCGCGGGTTCGCGCGCTTCGAATCGCTTCGGCGCGGCCCCGCCGACCGGCCGGATGGTCAAGCTGTCGCCCCGGGCGCCGAGGCGAAAACGCGCCGTCCCGTCCCGCTCCAGAGTTACGACCATGGCGTTGTTCCGCGCGAGATAGGCCACTTCGGCGCCGGCCTGTCCCACGTTCGGCTCAAAGTGCAGCGGCAAATCCAACCGGTGGAGCGAGCCGTGCGCTTTGGTGGCGCCCGGAATCCATAACAGCCAGATGCCGACGACCAAGGCGCCGGCCAACAGCGGCAGCAGGAACGAGAGAGATGACTTCATCGGCCCAAGCAATCGAGACACAGACTCCTCCGGGCCGGCGCACACTTCCCCGTTATTCCCGCAGTTTGGGCACGCAGGGTGGAGGCGCCGCCCTAGCCGGCACGGAAGAGCAATGGGACGGGAGCAGGCATTGCCTGTGCGCCCGCGGCAACCGATGTCGCCGAGAGCGGCCGCCCCTTCCGCGAGGGGCATCGCCGCCGGCGCCCCATCCGGCGCCGCCGGCCTCGCCGTCCAGTGAATCCATCGGCTCACCGGGGAGCGAAGTTTATGGTTTTTTTTCGCCCCGCGGCTGAGGGGAAAAGAAGAGGCAAAAACCGGCGCCGCCGGACGGCTCACCCGTGACGGCCATCCTGCGCCTCAGGCGCCGCGCCGCACGGAGCCCGCCAGTCTCTTGCTCACGGTGACCTCCAGCCCGTTGTCCATGGTCAGCAGCCAGCGCTTGCTCGAGAGCGGGGAAAGCCGTCGAATGCGGCTGGAGTTGATGATGGCCCTCCGGTGGACGCGCCGGAAAGGCGGCCGGGGCAGGTCCCGCTCGAGCTCCTTCATGGTCCGCCCGGCGTCGAAGCGCCCGTTCGCCGTGACGAGCTGCACCCAATCCCCGTCGGCCAGGAAGGCGACCACTTCCGAGGCGTCGAAAAGATGGATGTCGCGCCCCCTCCGGCCGGGGATCTTCCCGAATGGCGCCTCCCCTGCCGGGTGATCCGGCCCCGCGCGCCGGCCCGCGAGTCTCGCCCGGACCCGCCCGAGGGCGTCCGACATCCGCTTCGGCCGCACCGGCTTGAGCAGATAGTCCACGGCCCCCACGTCGAAAGCCTCCAGCGCGTGTTCCGCGTAGGCGGTCACGTACACGACGGCGGGAAAACCCTCGCCGCCCAGGGCGCGAGCCACTCCGAAGCCGTCCAGCCCGGGCATCTGGAGATCAAGGAACACGACGTCGGGTCTCGTCCGCTGAGTTTGCTCGATGGCCTCCTCACCGCTGGCGGCTTCGCCCACCACCCGGACATCGGGGAATTCCTCGAGCAGTTCACGCAAGTTCCGTCGGGCGATCGGCTCGTCGTCCGCGATCAACGCTTTCATCGGCGGACCTCCTCGGCCACCCTCACCGGCACCTGGAAGCGCACGGTGGTCGCGCCGGGCCGGCTTTCCACTTCCAGCCCGTACTCGTCGCCGTAGCAAAGCCGAAGCCGGCGCTCAACGTTTTCGAGACCGACCCCGGGGGGAGCATCGCGCCGGTCCCCCCCTGAGAACCCGGGACCGGTATCGGATACGGCCACTCGAAGCCGGTCGCCGTCGAGCCGGGCCGTCACCCGGACCAAACCGCCTTCCGGCGAGCGCGCGACGCCGTGGCGCACCGCGTTTTCGGTGAGCGGCTGAACGCACAGCACCGGGACTCGGGCGTTTCGCGCCTCGGCGTCGGCCTCGATCATGGTGCGCAGCCGCGAGCCCAAACGGAGCTTCTCCACCTCCAGGTACGCCTCCACGATTTCAAGTTCCTCCGCCAGCGGGATGTAGGTGCGGTCGGTTCGCAGGAAATAACGCCAGATGTCGGCCAGGTTGAGGACCGCGCGGCGCGCGACCCCGGCCTCGCGCGGAATCACGCCATAGAGCGTGTTCAGGGCGTTGAAAAGGAAGTGCGGGTGGATCTGCGCCTGAAGCGCGCGCAGCTCGGCCGCCGCCACCAGCCTTTTCATCTCAAGGTCGCGGTAATGCGTAACGTGCTCGGAGATCTGTTCGGCCAGACGCGCGGCGGCGGCGAGGTCCTCGCTCAGGTAGGGCCGCCCGCCCGGCCGCCGCCCGAGGAGGTAGTAGCGGCCGCCGCCCCCCGGCGCGCGCAGTGGGAGCGCAACCTCGAATTCGCGGGCTTCCGGCAGCTCGCGGCACTCGGCGAGACCGGCGAGCAGGACCGGAGCGTGCAAACGCGCGCCGTCCAGCCGCGCCGCCAGCTCCGGGCCGGCGGCCTCGATCCCGGCTTCGAAGAAGCGGCTGAGCCGGGCCACCGCCCATTCCAGGTATTCCTCGTCGCCGGACTTCTCGGGATGGGTGCGGAGATCCGCCAAGGCGCGCTCGAGATCCGGGCGCTGGAAGACGCCGCGCGTCAGCCATTGCTGGATGCGGTCGCGGCCGGCGGCGAACACCACCAGCGCCAGCGAGGCCCCGACGAACAACAGACCGCGGAGAAAGGGGCTCGACACGGCCCCGAAGTCCACTCCCGCGGCCCCGAGCAGCCAGATTCCGGCCAGAATCGCGGCGCTGGCGGCCGCCAGATTCACGAGCACGCGCAGGAGCGCGTCGAGCAGCACGAAACGGAAATCCTGCAGGAGGACGAACAGCGCCAGGGGGATGCCGGCGTGGTGGAGGAGCGCCTCCACCGGCCAGGCGTGGGGTTCCCGGCCGAAACCGAAGTGGACGAAGGAAAGCGCGAACAGGAACAGCGCCACCGTGCCGAGCAGGCGCCGCATCTGCTGGCCCTGGCCGCCCTCCCCGGAGCGCAGCAAGGCGACGGCGACCACGACGGTCAGCGCGCCGAAGCTCATGGCGGTGAACCGCAGGGCGTGGTCGTGAAACTCGGGCGCTCCGAGCAGGAACTCGGTCCAGTGGATGCCGATAGCGACCGCGCTCACCAGGTAACCCGCGCGGTACAGCCGCCCGTGGCTCCCTCCGAGCGAGAGGTGAAGCAGAACCGCGGGCAGCAGGCTGAGGGCCGCGGTGCCGATGCCGACGACGGCATCCCCCGCGGGCGCGCCGGCGTCCCGCAGGCCGATAGCCGCCAGCGAGGAAATGTTCCAGATC
>CAYRPT010000442.1:0-4376 GCA_964425895.1 uncultured Solibacteraceae bacterium
ACGCGCCAATTCGGCCCGTCCGAAATAATAACACCAGTCGCGCGCCGGTTCGCCCAGACCCGTCTGATTCTTGACGTCGTGCGCCAGGTGCGACAGCGTATAGCGCTGCGCCTTCCGCCGTTCGTCGGTGATCGCCTCGTCGCGGCCGGTGAAGGAAACCGGCTGGAAGCTCAGAAACGCGATCTTCTTCGGATTGTCCAACGCGAACTGGACGATCTTGCCTACCTGCTCGTTGTTGATCCCGTTCACGAGCGTGATCACCAGGACGATCTCGACGCCCGACTGGTGCAGGTTCTCGATGGCCTTGATCTTCACGTCGAACAGATTGCCGACGTGGCGGTGCGAGTTGGCTTCGTTTCCAATACCGTCGAACTGGAGATATACGTACCGCAGCCCGGCTTCGGCCGCCTGACGGCAGAACTCCCTGCTCTTGGCGAACTCGATTCCATTGGTGGCCGCCTGGACGCTGTGATAGCCGACTTCGCGGGAGTAACGCACCGCGTCGAGGAAGTACGGTGACAGCGTCGGCTCGCCGCCGGAGAACTGGACCGACATCTGACGGCGGGGCTTGATCGAGATCGCGTTATCCAGCATCGTCTTGATCTCGTCCCAGCTCAGCTCATGGACGAAGCCGACCTGGTTGGCATCCATGAAGCACGGGTCGCACATCATGTTGCAGCGATTCGTCAGGTCGATGGTCAGCACCGAACCGCGGCCGTGCGTGATCGTGCTGGAACCGTGGTTGTGGAGCTTCTCGTCGTTGTGGGCGCGGATGTCGCGGCCCGGGAACACGGTCTCCAGATGGCGCGTGAATTCGGGGTCAATCGACATCACGTCTTCGAAGTACCCGTGCTTCGGACACTCCTTCACCATCAGGATCTGGCCGTCGCGCTCGATGATCCGGGCCTTGACCTCGCCCACCTTCTCTTCGAGCAGGATGTTCCAGTCGATTTCGCCGTCGAGGATCCGTTGACGCATCTCCGGAACGCACTTCGGGCAGAGCGAGTCGGTCTCCCGCGGCCAACCTAGCGGCGGCTTGGTTTTCTCGTAGGACTTCAGCAGCGGTTTGTCTGACCACTTCGGGGTGAAGGACGGGTTTTGCCAGAACTGGTTGGCGAAATCGAATGTGTGCCAGGCGCCGTTCGCGGCGACCGACAAGACCTTCTCTACATACTTGATCGGCTTATGCATGATGATATTGCGCTCCGTACGCAAGTCAGGGGCCGCTGACGTCCCCGCTACCCACCGGCTCACGGACTGGCAGTTTGCTGTTTCGGCGGGACCTGCACAGTCCCCCCTGAGTATGGCTTGTCCCAGTCCCTTTTAATATATGCACCCGAGGTTGGCACAGCTACGTAAATGCATTAAATCGAGCAGTTTGCTCAGCGTACGGCGAAATCCGGGGGTGAACGGCACCCGGGCGTTGCTCAGTCCGGCGGGAGCAGCCGGTAGCGGAGCTCGAACAAAAAACGGATCCCGGGCGCCCCATCGCGCCTCACGCCGGGGCGGGAGAAGAGCATGGTAGATTCTAGGTATCTGATGGCGCTCGATAGCCCATGACCTCCGAGTGCGTCGCGGAACTAGCCCGGGAATGCGGGTTCGACATCGCGGGCGTTGCTCGCGCCGTCCCGGCGCCGGAGGCCGAGTGGTTCCTCGCCTGGGCCGCATCCGGCATGGCCGGAGAAATGACATATCTCACCGGCCACCGGGCTGAGATCCGGCGGGATCCACGCCGCTTGTTGCCGTCGGCCCGGTCGGTGATCGCAGTGGGGAAGCTGTACAACGGGCCAGAGCCATACTCGACCGAGTTCGATGAGACCGGGCGCGCCTGGATCTCACGCTATGCCTGGGGCGACGACTACCACGACGCGCTTCGGCGCGGCCTCGAACGGCTCGCCGGACGCCTGGGGAAAGAAGCGGGCGGCTTCGAGTGGAAGGCCTGCGTCGATACGGCCCCGTTTCTTGACGCCGCCTACGCCCGGCAGGCGGGCCTTGGCTGGATCGCCAAGAACACCTGTCTGATCCACGAAGGCCGGGGTTCGTGGTTCTTTCTGGGCGCCTTGCTCGTATCGCTCGAGCTGGAGCCCGATGCTCCACCTCCTGAGCGCTGCGGCTCATGCACGCGCTGCATCGAAGCGTGCCCGACGCAGGCGATCGTTCCCGATGCCAACGCGCCTCTCGGTTATAGCGTGGACGCCCGCCGCTGCATCTCCTACCTCACAATCGAGCTGCGCGGCCCGATTCCGGAAGAGCTGCGGCCGCGTATGGGCCGCCACGTTTTCGGGTGCGACGTCTGCCAGGATGTCTGTCCCTGGAACGAACGGGCTCCCGCGACCCGCGATCCTGCTTTCGCTCCGCGCCACTACGCTCCGCCGCTGGAGCGGCTCGCCGCGCTGACGGAGGAGGAGTTCCGCTCCATGTTTCGCGGTTCTCCGGTCACCCGCGCGAAGTACCGTGGTTTCCTTCGAAACGTCGCGGTGGCGATGGGCAACAGCGGACGGCCCGAGTTCCGGCCCGCTCTCGAGAAGCTCATTGAGTCGCCGGAACCCCTGATTGCCGAACACGCCCGCTGGGCGCGGGAACGGCTGGCGAGTTCCGTACCCGGCGGCCATTCCTCGTAAAATATGGATGTTGGGAATCACCGGTAAGGGTATGAGGTGCGGGCTTGCGGTAATATTGTTGCTGACCTGTTCCGCGTTCGCTGCCGGGGAGCCCCTCGTCGACCGGGCCTTCGACCATTTCTCCAACCTCGAGTACGACCAGGCCCTCGAGATCTTCCGGAGCCTCACCCGCCAGAATCCCGGCAATCCCGACTTCCGGAACCACTTGGCGCAGACGATTCTCTATCGCGAGCTCTACCGGGTGGGAGCGCTCGAGAGCGAACTGGTGAGCGGCAGCAATCCTTTCCTGCGCCGGCCGAAGGTGGAGCCGAGCGAGGCCGACCGGAGGGAGTTCACCGAGGCGATCGCCGAGTCGCTCGCGCTGACGGAGCGCCGCCTGGCGGAGAATCCCAAGGACATCGAGGCGCTCTACGTTCGCGGTGTGGCGCTCGGTCTGAAGTCGAACTACGACTTTCTGGTACGCAAGGCATGGATGGACGCACTGCGCAGCGCCACCGATTCCCGTAAGCTGCACCAGCGGATTCTGGAGATCGAACCGTCGCATGTCGATGCGCGGATGATCCCGGCCATCCACGATTATGTCGTCGGGAGTTTGCCCTGGTACATCAAGGTGATCGGCTTTCTGGCCGGCTTCCGCGGTGATAAGCAGGGAGGGATTGCGACGCTGGAACGGGTTGCCCGGGACGGCGTTCGGCAGCGCGACAACGCGCGGTTTCTGTTGGCCGCCGTCTACCGCCGGGAGCGCCGGGCGAAGGACGCGGTGCCCCTGATCGAAGCGCTCATCCGGGATTTCCCCCGCAACTACGTCCTGCGCATGGAGATGGTGCAGATGTACAGCGACCTGGGCGATAAGGAGAAGGGACTGGCCGTGGTCCGGGAGATCGAGCGTCTTAAGAGTTCCGGGGCGCCCGGCTACGACCGCATGCCCTGGCACAAGCTGTGGTACACGCGCGGAACGCTCCTGTTCTGGTATCTCGACCTCGAGCCTGCGTTGGCTGACTTCCGCCGGATGGTCGAAACCGGCGAGGAGATGCCGATGCACACGGAGCAGCTCGCCTGGTATCGGGTGGGACAGACCCAGGACATGCTCGGCCGCCGGCAAGAGGCGATGACGGCGTACCGTCATGTTATCGAGATGGCGCCCGACTCCGAGCGGGCGAAGCAGGCCCGTTACCACCTGAGAAAGCCCTGCACCAAAGACAACCGGAGCTGAGACCCGCGCGCCGCCGGGGCGCTCTCAACCGCCGCTCGAACCGTTGGCCTCACGTGCCGGACGAGGTGTAAAGCCGACGCGACACCGGGGTTCGGCACGCCGGAGTCTTCCTCCGGGCCTGCGACACCCGCCAACCAGCGATTCCGGCGGCGCGCTTGTGCGCCGGCCGGGCAAGAGGCGGCCAAACGTAAGAAAACGGTCGATCTTCAGGCGATTGGGAGTATTATGAGAGGCGGCCGGCAGACAGCGGAGGGCGAAACGAACACGGGCCGGTGAGAGCCGGCGACAGCGTGGCGGGCAGCCGCATCGCCACGTCCGAAGGTTGGGGCGGCATTCTGGGCTGCGAGATTGTGCGGACGCGGCGGTGGACCGGCTGGAGCGGCGGCGGCAGGTTGACCGCTGTGTCGATGGCCGGCTCCAAAACGGAGCCATCGCAGCGCAGAGGAGCGAACATGAACATTCCGGTGCCACGGCGTGCGATGCGGCCTCAAACGAGAGCGCAGATCCAGCGAAGGGTAGTCCAAGCGCGACAGATAAGGGAT
>CAYRPT010000443.1:0-4366 GCA_964425895.1 uncultured Solibacteraceae bacterium
GAAGTAGCTGGGCGCTTGCAAGGTGAAGCGCCAGCCGTCCTTGCCCCTCGCCCGGGCGTCGTCGCGGGCCATGTCGAGCGCGCTCGGCGGCAAACCCGCGAGCTCCGCCTCGTCCGTGATGACGTGCTCGAAGGCGTTGGTCGAATCGAGGGTGTTCTCCGCGAAGCGGGTGGTCAGTTTGGCCAGTTCGACATCGATCCGCTCGAGATCTTCCTTGCCGGCCGCGTCCAGGTTGGCTCCGTGGCGCCGAAAGTCCGCCAGCGTTTTGTCGAGGAAGCGGCGCCGCACGCCATCGAGGCCGTTCGCTTCGGGGGATTCGGCGTATCGCTGGACGGCCTCCCATAAACCGCCGTGCCGTGGAATGCCCGAATAGAAAGCGCTCACCTTCGGATACACCGCGCGGAAGGCGCGACGCAACTCCGGATGGGTCGCGACGCTTTCCAGGTGCTTGACGACGCTGATAGCGTAGTCAAGCTTCTCCGTACACCGGTCCAGGCGGAGCATCGTGTTGGCGAACGTAGGCGGACCCTCCCGGCGCGCCAGTGACTCCAGTGCCTCGCCAGCTTCCGCCAGCAGCGCCTCAGCAGCCGGCTCCACGTGCTCCGCCCGGATCCGGTCGAACGGGACGCGGAACCGGATGGCGGCAAGGGGGTTGGCCGCGTCGTTCACAGTTCCTCTTCCACCTTCGCCCGCAGTGACTGGGTCAGCTTGCGCGAGTGGTTGGTGGCCGTCTCGACCGCCGAGATGAGCATCGCGCGGAGTCCGTGGCGTTCGAGCTCGTGAATGGCCGCGATCGTGACGCCTCCCGGCGTCGTCACCCGGTCCTTCAGAATGGCCGGATGGAGCATCGTCTCGCGAACCAACTTGGCGGCCCCCAGCACCGTCTGTTCCGCCAGTCGAGTAGAGACCTGTTGCGACAACCCCATCTTGACCCCGCCCGCGATGAGCGCCTCAATCACCATGTAGATGTAGGCCGGCCCGCTCCCCGAAAGCGCGGTCACGGCGTGCATCAGATCTTCCTCAACGTTGCAAACGGCGCCGGCTGAGCGGAAGACGCTCTCAACGAACTTGCGCTGCTCCTCGCTGACCGCAGCGTTGGCGGCCAGACCGGTGGCTCCCTCACCCACCACCACCGGAATGTTCGGCATTGCCCGGACCACCGGAACCGGTTTACGGATGATCTTCTCAATCAGGTCGATCGGAAACGCGGCGGCGACCGAGATCAGGATCTGGTCCGGTCGAAGGACATCACGGATATCGCGGAGCACGCGGGGCAGCGTGGGAGGCTTCACCGCCAGAATGACGACATCCGCCCGTTCGATAAGTTCCGTGCCCCCGGCCGTCGCCACCTCGATGCCCCATTTCTCCCGCACCTCCTCGGCGCGGGCCTCGTTGGTCTCCAGAGCGACCAGGTGCTCGCGGCTCGACACTCCCGAGGCGAGCATACCTCCGATGAGCGCTCCGCCGATGTTACCGGCGCCGATGACGACGATGCGTTTCCATTCGGACATAAGAAGTCATTGTAGCGGCTGGGAACAGTTCAAGCCCGGTTCGCGTACGGCGCAGGGAAGCGGCAAACGGGGGGCACGGCCCATGTCGCGTCGGCGGGAGGGTGGAGCGGCTCCGGCTACTCCGGGCAGCTCATCTTGTTCAGCAGCACGTCGGCCAGCGTCTGCAAATCAGCGGCGTTCAACACACCGTCGCGATTCAGGTCCGCCGCTTCCCAGCCTCCGTAGGCAGGTTCGATGGCGATGCTGATCAGAACCAGGAGATCGACGTAGTTCACTGCACCGTCCCGGTTGAGGTCGCAGCGGGATGCGGCGTCGCCTTCAAAGGCTCCCACGTCGAGCGAGGCGTCGGCGGGCCGGACCTCTCCTGAGCGGTGGCGGCGGTATTGCCGGACGACGGCGTGATCCGGCAGCACCGAAGGGTGCAGCCAAGTTCCCGCGTCGACCGCCGCCGAGCCCGCCGCCGGACGGTAGTCCCCGGCGGCTTCGTCGGCGAAGCCCGGTGACGGTCCCTCGATCGACGTGCCGTCATCCGAGATGACGCCCGCGAGCGTCCCGAAGGTAGCTCGCCGGCCCGGCTTGAACCAGTTGTGGCTGAGAAACAGCATGCCGCTCTCGTCCAGCATCGAGAGGGTATCGCCCGGCTGCGTCACGTACACAATGTTGTTGCGGACATCGGCGGTTTCGTCGTTCGTGGAGAGCCGCAGAAGCGTCGTACGATCGCCTCGCGTAGACACCAGGGTGTTGTTGTACAGGTGCAGATTCCCCTTGCGGTAAATGCCGGTGTCGCCGCTGTCGCCGCCGTAGTGGATCATCTGGCGGTTGCCGGCGCCGTCGGGCTCAAGGAACACGTTGCCGTAGACGAACGTCGTGCGGTAGGCGGGGTCCGCGGCAATCACGCTGCTGTCCTCCGCGTCCACGAGGTCGAGTTGACGGTTGCCGCCTTCAATCCAGTTGTAGCGGACCACGAGCCCGGCGGACCGGTCCTTGAGGTTGTTTCCGACCGAACCGGCCTTCGGCGGGCCGAACCGGTTGTACTGAAAGACGATCCCAAGCGCCGCCGAGTAGTTATTGTGCTCGTAGGCGCTCCCCTCGTTGCCGTTGTCGTAGAGGTGGTTGCTCTCGACCAGAAAGTCTCGCGATGGCTGGTCCGCGAGCGAGCCGACGAACAGTCCGTTCCCGCTGTCGCGCAGGACACAGTTGCGAATCGTGATGTGCTCGCCTTTTTCGACATAGATCGCGGCCGCGTTCGCGGCATAGCTTCGCACGGCGCCGCCAGCGGTGGTGAAGGTGAATGGCGGCCGGGCTGAACGAAACTCCAGGTTCTCGATCGCGATGTGCCGCGGCATCGTATCCGGGGGGTAGTTCGCGCCGCCGATCTTCAACAGTCCGCGGACCTCGTTCCAGTAATTCAGCACGGTTCGCGTGACGGCGCCGTTGCCGTCGATCACGGGAAGCTGCCCGGAGGGGCTCGCCACGCCGCGCACGACAATCGGCGCTTGGGGCGTACCCTGCCGGCACAACACCCATTTCTCCCGATAGGGTTCCGGCCGCCAGTAAATGCGTACGACGTCGCCGGCTTCCAACGACTCCCAGGGAACGCTCCCGATGGACTCATGCTGCCTGCCCGGTCCGACCTCGTACGTGGAGGCTTGCAGGCCGCCACTCAGGACCACGGCGAGAGCCCACCAGCACCTCATGCGGAATTACCTCCCTTCTGTCTCGCCGCCATGCGGCCGGCGCGAATACCGGTCACCGATGCCGAGTGGCAGAAACAAGCCGACGGCTCCCAACAGTCTACCGCTCGCATGCCTTCCGACAACGGGCGGCGGCGCCGGCGGGCGCGTGGGGGGAGGGGCGTCGTGTGCGTCGTGCGGCGGCTTTGACACCCCGCTGCCGGATAGGCTAACCTAAAGAGAGTTTCTTCCTCTGAGGGAGATGGTCTGTCTATGAAGACGAAGTTTCCGTCGGCGAAATCCGTGGAGCGTAAGTGGCACGTGATCGACGCCAAAGATCAAGCACTTGGCCGAGTTGCGAGCCGGGTCGCCACCCTACTGATGGGGAAGCACAAACCGACGTACGCCCAGTTCCTCGACGCCGGAGATCACGTCATCGTTCTCAATGCCGCCAGTGTCAAGCTCACCGGTGCGAAGGAAGACCAGAAAGTCTATCACCGTCACAGCGGGTACCCGGGTGGACTGAAGAGCACCCCGGCGCGGAAGATGCGGGCCGCGCATCCGGAGCGCATGGTGGAGTTGGCCGTGTCGGGAATGCTCCCCAAGACAAAGCTGGGCAAGCAAATGTACCGGAAGTTGAAAGTCTACGCCGGCGCCAAGCACCCGCACGAGGCGCAGAAGCCGGCCGAGTTCGTATTGTAGGAGTTGGCATTCGAGTGGCTGCGACATTAGTGCAATACACCGCTACGGGACGCCGCAAGAAGGCTGTGGCCCGTGTTTTTGTCAGGCAGGGCGCCGGAGCAATCACGGTGAACGGCCGGCCTTTTGAACAGTACTTCACCCTGGAGTCCGCTCGGGCGTTGGTGCGGCAACCCCTGCTGGCGACCGAGATGGCGGATAAGGTGGATGTGTTGATCAATACGAACGGCGGCGGCCCCACCGGCCAGGCCGGCGCGGCTCGCTTGGGCGTGGCCCGCGCGCTGTGCGAGTTCAACATCGAACTGCGCGGCAAACTGAAGCAATCGGGCTATCTGACTCGCGACCCCCGCCAGCACGAGCGTAAGAAGTACGGCCGGCCTGGCGCGCGGAAGCGGTTCCAGTTCTCAAAGCGTTAGTGGAGCGGAAGCCTAGCAGCCCGTGGCAGAAGTCGGTACCGGCTTGTCAGAATGCCTGTAAGCTCTT
>CAYRPT010000444.1:0-4357 GCA_964425895.1 uncultured Solibacteraceae bacterium
TCCATCCGCAGGTGAATGACATCCTTGTGAGTCCCTGCGTTGAAAGCGATCCTCTCTTCGTCCGCCAGACCGCTCTCCAGGTACGTCGGGAGCCCGTACAGGTCGCCGAACGGCGGCATGGCTCCCAGGTCGCAGTCCTCGAACAGCTCCGCCAGCTCCTTTTCGGTAGCCAGCCGGACCCGGGCCAGGCCAAGCGAGGCCCGCAGCTCTTGCATATCCACGACATAGTCGGCTGGCAGGACGGCCATACCGAAGCCTTCATTGCTGGAGTAGACAACGGTCTTCGCGATCCGGTGCTCCGGCACGTGCTCGACACTGGCTACCTCCCGGGCGGTGTAAACCGCCGGATGGACATGATGCGAGTAGTTAACGGCGTTTTCATCGAGGAGTTTCTTGAGACGAGGCAGGAATGCCATGGCAACCTCCCTTCGGGCTCCAATGGGGGCGCCCAGCCCAAGTGTAAGCAATCCCGGCCGCTTTGCCAAGGAGATTCGGTTCGCCAGGCTCAAGTGGTTGGCCCGGCAAGCCGATATCCACGGTGGCGGCTCGCGCCGCGCTGGAACGTCCGGTCGTGCCATTACCAGAGGTCGAACATCAGGCGATGCGATGGTTGCGATGCCTGCCCTACGCCCTGCTGGCGCCGGTGCTCGCATGCTATCTCGTCGCCGTCGCCCTTCCGGGGGCGGCGACGTTTCACGACGACGCGATCTACTACACGCTCGGCGAGGCGCTCGCGCAGGGGCAAGGCTACAACATCGTCAGCCTGCCGAGGACCCTGCCCGAGACCAAGTACCCGTTTCTGTACCCTCTTCTGCTGGCCCCGTTCTGCCGGCTCCTGCCTGAGGCGCCGGCCGTTTTCCCGATGCTGAAGGCGGTTACTTTCCTGATTACGATCGCCTGGTGGTATACGCTCTGGCTCCTGCTGTCGAAGCGCGGCGCGGGAGCCGGGACGTTCGGCTGGGTGTTGCTGTTCACCGCCGCCAATCCTCTGTGGATGTACATGGCCGCGTCGATCTTGCCTGATGCGCTTTTCGCCCTGCTGACGACCCTCGCCCTGATCTGCCTGGACCGGTGTGAGTCGAGCGGCGGAGACCGGTCCGGGGCCTGGCGGTGGGCGCTGCTCGCGGCCGCGGCGGCGGCCGGCGCTTTCCTTGCCAAGACCGTGGGAGTCGCCCTGCTGGCCGCGGGCGCCGCATCACTTCTCCTGCGCCGCCGGATCCGGGAGGCCCTGATCTTCGCCACGGTAGCGGCGCTTCTGTGCGCACCGTGGATCTGGTTTCAGCGCACGACCGCCGACGCGGGGGACTTCATCGAGGGCTACTATACGAAGGACAGCTACTCCCGGGGGCACGTCCTCGCGGGCTACGATCCCGCTGAGCAGGCGGACATTCTTGTGCAGAATGCCGCGTTTCAGGTCCTTTCGTTCCAGGCCCTCCTCCAGGCAAACGCGGAAGTCGACTCCATGGTGCTGCCGGCGATTCTCTGGATTCTGTTTCTCGCGGGCTTGCTCGCGTCGGCGCGCTCGCCGGACAGCGTGATCCTTTGGGTGGCTGCCTACACGGGGGTCTTGATGTGCTGGGTATGGCCGCCCGCGCGCTACCAGGCGCCTCTGTTTCCGTTCTTCGTGCTCTTTGCCATTCGCGGCTTGCGGAAAATCGTTCCGGGCCGTCCGAGGCTGCAAGCCAGCCTCGGCGGGCTGTTGGCGGGCGTCTGCCTGGTGTACGCGGGCGTGGGTCTGGCTCGGGCGGTGCGCCTGTCGCTCGACCAGCGGGCGCCGGCCATGGACATCCGGCACGAGTTCGACTGGAGCCACGCGACGAGCCTGGCTCGCTGGATCTGCGACAACACCGCACCCACGGCCGTCGTATCCGGCAATCACGACGTGCTGTTTCACCTGCTGACCGGACGCAAGGCGATCCGCTCCTTCCGCTACCAGGAATACCTGCTGTACTACTCCTCGGACCCCGATGTGCGGCCGGTGGGGACCGAGGCCGACCTCGCCAACCATCTCCGGCGGCACCGCGTGGACTACCTGGTGGTGACGCCACCGGGCTTCTTCCGTGACGATCTGTACTTCCAGCGGGAGTTCGACCGGCTGTGGAAGGCTGCGCCGGCCGCCTTCGATGTGGTCCACCGCGCCCCGGACCCGCGCTACTTCGTAGTGCGTGTCGACCGCGTGCGCCTGGCGGATGCCATTCCGCCCAAGCCGGCGGTTTGAGGAAAGGGGCGGACGTCAAGGCCCGCCGCGCGTCGATCTATAGCAACGAGATCTCCCCGAGCCGCAGCCCCTTCTGGGCGTCGATGTAGTCATGGAGCTCGAAGTCGGTTCGCACCGCCGCTGGATCCTCACCGCGCTGCCCGATGTGGGACGGGCGAATCGGACCGAGCCATCCCGAGGCCCGCTTGAGGTATGGCACCCGGCGGGGTTCGATGCCCATCACGCGGCACGCCGTCGCGTCTACGGCCACGGGATTCTCCCCGATGACGACGACGCCCGCGGGACGGGGAGCACCCATGATGGGGCCATCGCCTTCCATTCCGACAATGCCGTCGGCGATGGCCAGGCGCGTCGGCACGGTCGCGGCGATGTCGAGGATCGAATCGTTGATTCCGGCTTGGTGGAAGACGTTCTTGGGCCAGCCGTAGTAGCGGCCCGGCATCACGCCGAAGAGGTTCTTGAGCGACAGGGTTACGCCGACCCAGTGATGGGTTTTCAGCTTCGGCATGCTGACAATCCAGTCGAAGGCGCCGAGACTCCGCGGCAGCAGCAGCGTCTTCAGATTGGTGCAGCCGCCGGCGTTGGCGGCCGGCTCGACCTCGTCGTCGTTGAGATCGATGTAACGGATCCGGTCCTCGACGAGGATTTCCGAGAATCCCGATTGCTCGAGCACCAGGTGGGAATCCCGGATGTGGCCCTGTCCCTCCGCCACGGCTACCTCCGCCGCATCCAAGGCGAGGAAAGCTTCGATCGCAGCCCGGACCAGGAGGGGGTGCGTGTTGATATGCCCCGCGCCGGCGTGCGGCTCGACCAGGTTGGGCTTCAGCAGGATGCGCAGACCGCGCACCCGGCCGGCGAGGCCAAGCTCGGCGAGACCGTGCGCGACGAGCCGGCGCAAATCCGCGTCGTAGGAAGCCGCCCGTCCGACGAAGACATCCGACCGTTGGCCGCGCTCGGTGTAATCGGAGTAGGCCCAGGCGCCCGCGCCGGCAATACCAAGCCCGGCGGCGGTCCGCGCCAGAAAGGTCCGGCGTGTTGCCGCGCCGTTTCCGCCGGAGGGATTCGATTCCGGGGAAGTCATTACCGTATCTCCCTTCGCCGCGCCGTCTCGACCTCGCTGGCGGCAATCCCGAGGATCGCCAGATCCGACGTCCCGGCCGGCTCGGGCGCCGGCGGGCGCGACGCCGCGGCCTCAATCGCTTCGGCGGCGAACGGCGGGACGATCCCCCACGCGGCCAGCCCCGTCAACCCTGCTCCCAGGCTGAGCGGCGTGCGGACCTTTTCCAGGGCGGCCTCGAGATAGCCCAGGCTCGCCTCCACGTGGCCGCGCTCCGCTAAGCCCGCGAGGGCCCAAAGCGCGAAACCGGTGCTTTCCGGGAGCGGATGCAGGATGTTCCGAAAGACCCGGAGGTTCCCGTAGTTCCAGCCGCCGGCCGGGAGCTGGCGGTCCAGGATCATGCGGACGGCCTCCGCCACGCGTTCGTGCCCGCCGTTGCCCGCGCCTCGGAGTGCGAGCACCGCGAGCGCCGTTGGCTCGATCCAGGAATGAGTGTCCGCCACCCAGGGCCAGCCCCGGATTGACGTGTCGTGGCCCATGTCGCCGTCCCGGTCGGATTGCCAGTGCTCCCCTGAGGTAGCGAGCAGAAACCCGGCCGCGCGGCGAGCCGGCTCGGCAAACTGCGGGTCGCCCTGCCAGGCTAACAGCGCCAGCGGCGTCGGCCAGAGCGCCCTCGCCGGGGCATCCAAGGCAACACCGCCGGTGTCAATCTGTGCGCCGCGGAGATAGCTCCGGTGCGGGCGCAAGCTGGCGGGCGGGGCGCCCAGGCGGTCGAGCGCCGTCACGGCCCAGGCGGTGGCATCCGGGCGCGCCTTCTGGCCCGCCTTCTGCGCAAATCCGCCGCCCTCGGCCTGGCGTTCCCACAAGAGTTGCCCGATCATGTTCCCGTTGAGTACGGACGGCGCGATGGACCGGCACGGAAGCCTCGCGCATCCGTCCGTTCTTCCATCGGTCAGAGACGGGCGGGGGATTAGCCACGAGGGAAGTCGTCTGTTTCAAACGGCTTACTCACCGTTTCGAGGAGCCGCTCGGTCCGGGCCTTGGTTCTAAAGGTCCCTGGGGCGCTAGCCGATTTCTGTGGA
>CAYRPT010000445.1:0-820 GCA_964425895.1 uncultured Solibacteraceae bacterium
GGCGCGCACGAAACGCTTCATCATCTCGGTGGAATCGAGCTCCATCGACACGTGGATCTCGTCCTCGACAAACTCGAGCCAGGTGTTCAGGCGGCTGCGCGTCCTGCCCGCGCGGGGCAGCAAGAGGGGGTCCGCGGTGACGTCCTTGGGCAGCACAACGCTCTTGCGCCCGAGGGGATGGCCGGCGGGCACAATCAGCTTGATCTCGTCGGTGTAGATGCGGGCCACCTCCAGCTTTCGTTCTTCCACGGGAAGCTGGGTGATGCCGAAATCGGCCTGGTTTTCGATGACCGCCTGGACGACACGCGAACCGTACGAACGGTCGACGTGAAGCTGCACGTTCGGAAACTGTTTCTTGAACTCGGAGAACACCCCAGGCAGAACGTAGATGCAGTTGGCTTCATTCGCGGCAATGAGAAGCTCGCCGCGGGGCGTTCTTTCGAGCTCGTTGATGGAATCCTGGGCCCGGCGCCGGAGTTCGAGAATCTGCTCGGCGTATTCGCTGAAGATGCGGCCGGCCGGCGTGAGGGCGATGCGGGTGCCCAGCCGGTCGAACAGCGTGGTGTTAAGCTCCTGCTCCAACTGCCGGACCTGGGCGCTAATGGCCGGCTGCGTCCGGTAGCAGGTCTGGGCCGCCTTGGAGAAGCTCTTGAGCCTTACGATCTCCAAGAACGTGTGTAGCTGATCCAGATCCATGGCCGCGCTGGGCACTTCCCCATCGCTCGAGACACTGGACAACGGACGTTAGCTCGTGCACCGCAGGAACGTAAGACCGCCGGGAGTGCCGTCGCACGCGATCCCTCAATTATAGTCTCTTGAT
>CAYRPT010000445.1:830-4356 GCA_964425895.1 uncultured Solibacteraceae bacterium
CGGGATCTACCTGCAAAGACCCGAGGCGGCGGCCAAGATCCGGTGTCGCGGCGGGTGGGGACCGGGTTTCACTCCAGCCTTTCCAGCATTTTGGCGTCCGCGGGCAACCCGAGCACGTCTTCACTGAGCGGCTCGTTGATGCGGATGGATTCAGCGAACATGGAGAACGTCCGCTGGCCGTCGCGCAGGCGCTGAAGAACCAGCGGCAGCTTCACTCCTCCACCGGCGTCGCGAAACTTGTCGTAGATCACGATCTCCTGGTGTGGAATGCGATCCTTGCCCCGCCATTCGTAGGCGATCCGCGCCGGGAGCTTGGAAGACTGATGAAAGTACGCGGTCACGACCTCGTTTTCCGCGTCGGTGATGTCGACCTTCCACATCGGGTAGTTGTCCACAACCTCACCGCCGCGGCTCTCGAAGATCAGGCCTTTCTCGTTCAACCGCCGCACCAGGATGTAAAAGATGTCGTTGCGGCGGTTGCGGCGAAACTGCTCGACGGTTTCCGCCGGGAGCGGCCGGATGCCGCGGTAGGTGATCTCGTAGCCGTCCTGCTCGTTGAACAGGACCGACCATTTCTCGTCGTCACCAAAAGCCTGGCGCTCGCGCAAATACAGTTCCTTGGGATCCGGCGTGGTGGGGGCGATCAGGAACTTGGTGTAGACCGTGGCCTTGGCGAGGCCCGAGAGCTGTTGGTTGTAGAAGGAGAAGAACCGGCCCTTTTCGATCTTCGTCTGGAGCGCCAGGAACGCCGGACCGCCGAGCGCCGCGATCGCGTCATCGATCACGCGCCGGCCATCTTCCATGGCCTTCGTGACAACCGGCGGAATCGGCGCCTGAGCCGAAACCGGGGCCGCCCACAGGAGCGCGGCCACAAGAAGCGCGCGAACGACGCGCCGGAGCGGGTCCCGCGCAGCGGATGGAGTAGCGTGCGAATCCTGGTTCATGGTTTCCGCGAGAGCGCCTCGCCCGAAAGGCCTGAGTTGAGCTTGATCTCCTGGACGGTGACGTCGGCGAACGGCTGTCCCTCCCTGGTGACGGTCACCTTGAAGGGGAACTTCAAACCGCCGACTTCGCGCCAATCGGCGAACGAGTCCTCCATCTTCGCCGGAGCGCCCGCCATCTGAACCGTCTGATAGGACTGACGCAGCGGGAGTCCGGTCGATGGATCGATTTCGAGCCGCACCACTTGACCGTGGCCGTCGGACACCTCGATGGCTTCGGTGCTCACCGCGTTGACGGTGAGGCCCTCGATACGGTCGGCGAGCCAGAGCCGGAAGGGATTCCGCAGCAGGCTGGAGCGCACCTGCTGAATGACCGGCGGCGGCATCGGCTGGACCCCTTGGGGCGCCGCGAGCCAGCCGCTCGCGCCGTCGAAGAACGCCGTCATCTCGCCGAACGGCAGCGCCTGCACCTGCCGGAAGGTGGAGGGCGCGAGCCACTGCGCCGTCTGCTTCACCTGCATCGCCCCTTGGGGTGTCTGGACCTGGACCTCGGATACGTGGGTGGAGTCCTTGACGGCGGCGAGCTTCTCGGCCCCGCCGACCGCGGACTGAAGCTTCGCGAGAATCAGCTTCCCCGCGGCCCGGCTGGCGTCACTGGCGGTAGCTGCTTCCTGCCTTGGCTGCGGAATGGTCAAATCGACGTTCACCACCGGCCTGCCGGCCGAGGCCAGCGGCTGGTCGAATTCCTTCGGGTTGCCCACGGCAACCAGCGTGAAGCGCTCCGGATCGAGGTATTGCCGCGCGACGCGCAGGACGTCGGCTTTGGTGACTCCGGCGACCGCCTTCTGATACTGGAAGATGAAGTCCCTGGGGTAGCTGAAATACTCGTAGCGGATCAGGCGATTCAGCGTCTTGCTTGGACTGTCGAAGTTGAAGACGAAGCTGTTGAGCACAGTGTCCTTGGCCGTGGCCAGCTCTTCGTCGGTCACCTCCCGGGTCCGGATACGCTCGATCTCAGCGAGCACCGCGCCAATGGTCGCGACGGTTGAACCGGCCTTGGTCGAGCTGCTCACGGAGAAGACGCCGGGATGCTGGTAGTTGGCGCCCCAATAGGCGCTGACTCCGTAGGCGTAGCCGAGCTCCGTACGGATCTTCTTGAACAGCCGGCTGGAGAAGCCGCCTCCGAGGATGTCCGCCATCACGGCGAGGGCGGGATAATCCGCATCATCCAACCGCCCGCCGAGGTGGCCGAGCCGCAAAAAGGTCTGGTTTATATCTTCTTTGACGGCGAGGAAGGTCCGAGGCGTCGGCGCGGCTTGCACGTCGGGAAACGCCGGCACCGGAGCCTGGCTGACGGTCCAATCGGCGAAGAGTTTCTCGATGCGGGCCTTCATCTCGGCGGGATCGAAATCGCCCTGGACCGCGAGCATGACGTTGGCCGGAAAGAAATAGCGCCGGTGGAACGCCACGAGATCGTCGCGCCCGATGTTGTCGATGTGTTCATACTCCATCCGCCAGCCGTAGGGGTTATCCCGCCCGTACAGGATCTCGCTGAATTCGCGCGAGGCGATGCCCGAGGCGTCGTCGTTGCGGCGCGAGATGAGGCTGCGGTACTGGGTCTTGGCGAGTTCGAGCTTGTCTTCGCGGAACGCCGGTCCGGTGAGAACGTCCTTGAACACCGCGAGCACCTCGTCGATGTTCTCCTTAAGGCACCGGAAGCTGGCCGAGCCGCTCGTCTCGCCGATGGAGGCCTCGACGGCGGCGGCAATGTTCTCGAGCTGCTCGTCGATCTCGTCGCCCGTCTTGGCGCCGGTGCCGCCGCTGCGCATCACCTCACCGGTAATCGCGGCGAGGCCGACCTTGTCTTTCGGGTCGAACAGGTTGCCGGTCCGCACGAGTGCGGCGCCGCTGATTAGGGGTAGCTCGTGGTCCTCGAGCAGATAAAGCTTCATGCCGTTGGCCAGCGTATAGCTGGCCACATCGGGCAGCCGGACCGCCGGCAGCGGAGGATACTTCAAGTCCTGGTGCGAAGGGATACCGCTGCTCTGGGCCGCCGGCGCCGCAACCGCCGTGGCGGTCACGGCAACGGCGAGCACCATGAGCCAGGCCGGCGCCGTCAATCTCAGGCGGGCGGCTCGGCGGCATGCTTGAGCGGAGTTCATTGCGCGTTCTCCTTCCCGGCGGCATCCTCGGCCGGTTTGACGTGCCAGGCGACGGTGCGGTTCTTCGGGACGAAATAGGTCCGGACTACCCGTTGGACGTCGCCGGCGGTTACCTGGTTGATCACATCGATCGCCTTGAACAACATCCGCCAGTCGCCGTAGTTGACGTGGTAGAAAGTGAGCTGGCTGGCCAGGCCCGGGTTCGAGTCGAGGCCACTGATGACCCCGGCGCGGACCTTGGTCTTGACGCGCTGAAGCGTATCGCGGTCCACCGGAGTCTTCTTGAGGCGATCGAGGATTTCGTCGAGGGCTTTTTCGTTCTCTTCGACGGAGTGCCCCAGGTTCGGCACGCTGTACAGGAGGAACAGTGCCGGATACTTGCCGGCCGGGTACACCGGCGCGCCCCCGGCGGCCCCCACCCCC
>CAYRPT010000446.1:0-4352 GCA_964425895.1 uncultured Solibacteraceae bacterium
GGACCCTGGGGTCGTGGGCGGCGGCCAGAAAAGCCACGCAGGAGCCAAGGCTTGTGCCGACGACACCCAGGCGATCGTATCCCCTGCTCTCCAGCCAGTCGAGGCAGCAGCAGGCATCCACCACCGACTGGCGGGTCGCCTGAACCGTCCGGCCCAGGTTGCTTGACACGTGGAACTCCGCTCGAACGTGACCAGGCGGCCGACGGGGTCCGTGGAACGCCATACTCAACCGCAGCGCCGATATCCCGAACCGGTTGAGCAAATTGCAGAGGGCAACGTGACTCGTCGGGGCGGCGTTCCATTGCGGCAGGACGACGGCGGCCCGTCCAGTCGGGCGGCGACCCGGGTGGTAGTCAGCATGGGTAGTATTGTTGTCCTCAAAAGGGGTGCGGATGGGGCTTTCGAAGGTAAGGTGGCTGCCGTCGAGGCGGAACTCACGAGGCTTTCGATAGGAGTAGAATGCGTCCGGCCTCTCCAGGGCGTTCTCGAGGGCCGATCGCAGCGCCGCGGCATCGTCGTCCCCGGGCGGCAGCGACAGCCACTCCGTCCCCCATTCGAAAGGCTGAGCCTCGCGGTCGACGTCCCGGGCAGCGAGTTTCGACTCCCAAGCGGTGATCCAAGCGTGGTACAGGGAAAGCATGAAGCGAATCGGAACGTGCCGCCCGGGTGAGCGGGACGGCTTACGGAAGCCACGGACTCGGCCGTCCCGGATTGTATCAAGAGAAAAAGCCTCTCCGACTTTCGGAGAGGCCGACAGGGAGGCGCCTGCCCACCAAAGGAGATGTACCTCGATAACCCCGCCCTAAGCTTAGCAAGCCGGTATCCATTGTCTATCTTGTTGATTACTATGGAACCGACGCAACGAAGGCTATGAGATCGTGGAGAATCCGTACGCGTTTCCAGATCTCCCGGCCGGCGCGGGGCCGCGGCGCCCGAGGTGGATTGGAACGTGCGAGCGGGCCTCGCCACCGCAGGGAGAGTACAATACGTAAGTTCTTAACTGTGCCAGACATGTCGAACCAGACTCCGCCGCCGGCGTCCGAAGGCTTCCTGCACGCGGCCACCGCGCGGGTCAGCTTGGGCGGGTTCTTCCTGGCCGGACTCCTGATGTCGTTTCTGGGGCCGATCCTGCCGGCGTGGGGATACCACCTGGGCGCTGACTTCAGCGCCGCCGGTCTGCATTTCCTCGCGATGGCCCTCGGGATTCTCGCGGCCGCATCGGCCGCGCATCGCCTGGTGCCTGCCCGCGGGGTCACTTTCACGCTGGTAGTCGCCTCTGCGCTTTCCTGCGCTTCGCTGTTGTTTCTAGCGGTCGTCTCGCCGCCCGACCCCGTCTGGTGGAGGGCGGCGGGCGTTTTCTTGCTGGGGGGGGGCTCCGGGCTTCTCATTAACTCGCTATTCCACGCCATCCACCCGCTGTACCAACACGATCCGGCGGCCACCGTCAACATGGCCGGCATTCTGTTTGTTCTGGGAAGCCTGACGTTGGCGCTGCTGGTGTCGGGGACGTTTTACGTCTACACGGTAGCGAGCATCTTGTTTCTAATCGCCTTGATTCCCGGCTTTTCCGCCGGGATCTTCGCCCGCAGCAAGCTGTCGCGCCACATCGCCAGGGAGACCGTGGGCTGGAAGGACGCTTTCGAAGATTTCCGCAGCCCGGGCGCGGTGCTTTTCTCGCTTCTCCTTTTCTTCCAATTCGGCAACGAGTGGTCGATCGCCGGCTGGCTGGCGGTATATCTGATCCAGCGCCTTGGTGTGAGTCCGGCCCTGTCGCTGTTTCTGCTGGCCCTCTATTGGTTTTTCCTGCTCGCCGGCCGGATTGTGGTGCAATTCCTGCTGCCGAGAATCTCGCATTCCCGTCTCCTGGCGGTGAGCGCGCTGGCAGCTCTCTTCGGCTGTTTGATCCTTGGCTTCACCAAGTCGACGTTCGGAGCGGTGTTCGGCATCCTGTTCGTGGGTGGCGGGTTCGCTGCCGTCTATCCCCTGGTGGTGGAGAAGATCGGCGCCGAGTTTCCGCGATTCCACCCCACGCTGTTTAATGGCATCTCCGCCTTTGCGATGATCGGGGGGTTGCTCGCGCCCTGGACCCTCGGCTTGGCCGCCGATTCGTTCGGCATAGGCGTGCTCATGCTGTTACCCTTGGCGGGAACCATCATGGTCCTCGTTCTGCTGACGCTAATCTGGATCGAGGCGAACTTGAGCGGCCGGGCCCGGTCTACTTAAGCCGGAGGACAGCAGATTTACCGGGAGTAGCCTGATAGTACAGCTCGAGCTTCTTGATTTTCTTCGTTTTTCCCGAGTAGTGGAAGTAGAGCAAACCGGCGACCGGCAGTTTCCGGCCGCCGAACGGAAGGGCGGCCGACTCCAAAAGATCGAGGGGAGCGGAAGCCGCATCGGGCGGCCTGGACGGACTCTCCACGCGGGGGATATCGCCGGGCGGCCGGCGCCGTCGGGGATCTCCGGGAAAACGTTCGGAGGCCTCGGGACCGCCCAGAATGACCCCCATATCGTTGACCTGGGCCACCAGGGCAGGGTTGTGGCCCCACCGGTCGCGCGAGAGCACCACACCCGGAGGCTCCGGAAGAAGCAGGGCGCCCTTCCCGTTGACGCGCAAGGAGAACTGGCCGGGCGAGACCGCAACTTCCCTCCGTTCCGGCCCATAGACAGCCACTTCGACCACCAGGCCCTCGCGCAGGAACAGAGTGTCCCGTCCCCGGGTAGCGGTGCGGTAATGATTCTCGGCCGCGGCCGTGAGGTCCCCAACAACCGCGTGGACAGGATAGTCCGCCGGAGACGCGCGCGGCGGAAGGCCTTCGCCTAGAAGCAGTCCCGGTAGCCCGGCGGTCGCCAGCCAGCGAATTGCCCGGCGCATGCCCAAGTATAATCCGAGTTGACGATGAGACTGGCCGCTTTCCTGTTACTGGGTGCACTGACGATTGCCGCCCAGACTCTGGAAGAGAGGATGGCGGCGCTCTCCGCCAAGTCGGCGGCGGCGAAGCACGGTTTCTGGGGGGCTCTAGCCGTCGACCTCGAATCAGGCGAGGCGGTGCTGGAGCGAGACGCGGACCGTCTGTTCGTCCCGGCCTCGACTGTGAAATTGTTTACGGCGGCCGCAGCCCTCAGCCGGCTCGGGCCGGACCATCGTTTTCGGACGCTGGTGATCGCGATCGGGGATATCGGCGCCGACGGCACGGTTTCCGGGGACCTCTGTTTTTACGGTGGCGGCGACCCGACGCTTTCCGGGCGGAAAGTACCCTACGAAAAGGGGCCCGCACGGGGCGATCCGCTGGCGCCCCTGCGCGAACTGGCCAAACAGGTGGCGGCGAGGGGTGTACGGGCGGTTACGGGCAACATCGTCGGCGATGACAGCGCCTACGTTCACGAACCGTATCCCGAGGGCTGGGCGCAGGAAGACTTGGTCTGGGAGTACGGCGCCCCGGTGAGCGCCCTGACCCTGCACGACAACGCGTTTCGCCTGTTGGTGGTGGCCGGAACGGAGCCCGGATCGCCGGCGCGTCTCGTTCTACGCCCCCCCGTCGATGCCTACCAGACGATCGAAAACCACGTCAAGACGGTGGAATCCGGAGATTCGGAGGTACACGTCGACTGGCCGCCGGGCGCGGAGGCCATCGACGTCTGGGGCCGGGTCCGCCGGGGAGCGGCGCGCGCCAAGCTGCTGGCAATACGCAATCCCGCGGACTACGCAGCCTGGGTGCTGGCCTCCGAGCTTCGGACGCAGGGCGTCCGTATTGACGGCGAGATTCGGAGCCGGCACCGGTGGATGCGCGAAGTGGAGGACTTCCGCAGGGGCGAGCCGCCGCAGCCGCCAGCGGGAACCGTGGTCGCCGAGAGGACCTCGCCCGCGCTGTTCGAGATCCTCAAGGCCATGAGCAAGGACAGCCAGAACCTGCACGCCGAGCTGGTACTCCGGGAGTTGGGCCGTGCGCGGCGCGGCGTGGGGTCGCGCGCCGCGGGCCTTGCCGAGACGGCGGAGTTTGTGAAAGAGGCAGGCGTAGGTTCCGAGGGGTGTCTGCTGGTGGACGGTTCCGGTTTGTCGATTCGCAACCTGGCGGCGCCTCGCGCGATGGTGAAGTTGCTCACTCACATGTACCTTTCCGAAGCCGGGGAGGGGTGGATGGACCTGATGGCGATTGGCGGTGAGGACGGTACCCTGGGCCACCGGTTCCGATCCGACGGCACGCGCGGGCGGGTGCTGGCGAAGACAGGAACGCTCACCGGGGCGTGCGCCCTTTCCGGGTACGCGGACACGCGGTCGGGCCGTAAGCTCGCGTTCTCGATCATGGCGAACAACTACCTCGGTCCGGCGCGCGAAGCCCGGCAGTTCATCGACG
>CAYRPT010000447.1:0-345 GCA_964425895.1 uncultured Solibacteraceae bacterium
GGGTTCGACGCTGAGACGTTCCGCCTGCTCGTGCTCCAGGCCCGGCTCGAACCGTCCTCTTGACGGAACAATTTGGACCATCGGCCGTATTAACTGGTGGAGCCGTCAGGTAGGTAAGCGTTGTACTGCGATCATTGCGGAACGGAAACCCTGGAGGACCAGCGATTCTGCGCCTCCTGCGGCCGATTGCTCGCTCCGGCCACGCCGGCGCCGGCGGCCGCGAAGCCCGCGAGCCGGCTTCTTGCCCACGCCCGGGTGCTGGGCGTGATCTGGATTGTGTATGGCGTAGCGCACCTGGTGCCGCTACTCGGGTTGACGGCCCTGGGGACGATGATGTTCCGGCCG
>CAYRPT010000447.1:355-4351 GCA_964425895.1 uncultured Solibacteraceae bacterium
GTGGGCCCGCTTCTCGCTGTTTTGGGTGGATTGTTCGGCCTGCTCACGATCCTCGGGATTATCGGGGGCTGGGCGCTGATGGCGTATCAGCCGTGGGCCCGCACACTCCTGATTGTGATCGCATGCCTCAGCTTGCTCAACTTCCCGCTCGGGACCCTGCTGGGAGCGTACACACTGTGGGTGCTGATTCCACGGGAATCGGCGATGGACCTGGCCCGCGCGGCACGATAGAGTGGCCGCGCGGCTACCAGGCCGGAGTGCGGCGGCCCTGGGCGTCCTTCCAGTGAGGGAGCCAGGCAAGTGCGAGGAGCGCAACCGAGATATCGGCTTTCTTGGGCCGCACCTCGACGGTCTCGAGCGCCTCGACGCGAGGGTCGACGCGATCTTCGATGGAGCGGGCCTCGGCCTCGACCTCGTCCTCGAGTTCCTTGAGCTGTTGCTCGAGCGCCTCAAGACCCTCCTGGGCTCGCCGCACATCGGCCGCCTCCTTGCTGACCCGGCTCAGTGTCCGCATGGCGGACCCGGCGCCGGTCATCGTAGAGCGCGAAGCGGCCTTGCGCCCGAACAGTGCGCCGAGCAACGTGGTCCCGACGCTGATCGCCGTATCGACCTTACGCTGCGAGGCCTGCTGCGATTCGCGCTCCACGGCGGCCTGGGCGCGCCGGATGCGGTCCTCGAGCGTCCGAAGACGGGATTCGTGCTTGGCGCGCAGCTGGTCTTTGAGCCGGTCTCTTTCCTCCCGGGCCGCCATCTCCAGGCGGATGCGGAAGTCCCGCTCGCTCTCGCCGGAGCGTGAAACGGCCTTCAGGTTCGGGCTCCGGAGCAGCGTCACGCGCAGGGTCGTGAAGATGTATTGCGTCAGGGCGCGGCTCCATACCGGGTAGCTGCGGGGCTTGCACGCGGCGCCGGGGAGATCGTCGAACTCCGCGTCCTCCCGGGGCTCCGATTCCAGATCCGCGCGGCCAATCTTCAGAGGCGCCGCTTCGCTCCAGTCGACCGGCGCGGCCGGGCTCCGGAACGCTGCGGCATAGGCGACCCGCTCCACCGTGGCGACGTTCCAGCGGGCGTCGTTGAACCCAACCTCGGCAAAGGCGGCCAGGGCAGGGGCGTAGACAAGCCGCGCTCCGGAGGGCGCGGGAGCCGACGGCGGAACGAAGTACTCGACGATGTCCGGGGGCAGTACCGGGCGGTTCGCCGCCGCGGGGGCAGCGGCCGCCGCGGGCGCCGGCGCCGGCGCGGTTCCGGCCCCACGCACCGCCGTCAGCCGCTTGATCTGTTCGCGCTGCAGCGGCCCGGGCAGATACGAAAGCGCCCAGCGGGTTTGGAACACGGCGGGCGCCTCATCGTGGACGTTATACATGAGGAACACTCGCTTGCCCAGCCCGGCGATGGTGGTCGCGGCTTCGGCGCGGTCAAACTCCCCGCCGGACCCCGTGGCGGCGCCCTGAAGGCCGTCGAGTACGCGTTCCTGGTCGAGGCCGGTCTGGAGCCGGCCCACGAACCACGTGCCCATGTTGCCCATGGCCTTGTAGTCGATGTCCTTGGGGTTCTGGGTGGCCAGGACCACGGCCAATCCGAAGGCGCGCGCCTGCTTGAGCAGGGTCATCAACGGCGCCTTCGAGGGCGGGGCGGCCACCGGCGGCAGATAGCCGGCGATCTCGTCCATGTAGAAAAGCGCGCGGAGGCTCGGCGTACCCGCCTGGCGCCGCATCCAACCCACCAACTGGTTCAGCAGCATCGAGACGAAGAACATACGTTCCGCGTCGCTCAGGTGGGCGATCGAGAAGATGGCGTGGCGCGGCCGCCCGTCCGGCCCATAGAGAAGCCGGTCAATGTCGAGGGGCTCGCCTTGCAGCCAGTTCTGGAAACCGGGTGCCGCCAGCAGGTTGTTCAGCGTGAGGGCGAGTTGGAACCGCTCGCGGGCGGGGTAGAAGCTCTCGAGATCGAGCACTCCGATGCGGTCCGTGCCGGGGTTCTGCACGGCCAGAATGAGAGCCTCGAGATCGAGGCTGCGGTCCTGCCGCCAGGAGCGCTCCAGGATGAGCGACAGCAGGATATGCTCGCGGCTACGCACCGGATCGGCATCGATCCCCATCAGGCCGAGCAGCGAAGTGACCGTGGCCTGGAGTCGCTCCCGCAGCAGTTCGCCGTCTTCACGGACCGCTGGATCGGGGGCGTCGAACGATTTCAGCACCGAGACGGGGAGCCCCGCCTCGCTGCCCGGGGTGTAGATGGCGAAGTCGGCGGCGGCGCGCAGCCGGCGGATGCGATCGGGGTCCTGCCGTGAGTCGGCCAGCCCCCGGCGCCAAAGCTCGGCCTGCTGGGCGGCATAGGCTTCCGGCGTGAGACCTTTGGACTCGGCGGCGCCTTCTGCGATCCAGGGAGCGAAGTCCTCGCCGCGGAGTTCGGGAAAGGTCAGGAGCAGGTTGGAGAGATCGCCCTTCGGATCCACGATGATCGCCGGGACCCCGTCAATCGCCGCCTCTTCGAGCAGGACGACGCACAGTCCGGTCTTGCCGCTGCCGGTCATACCGAAGCAGGCGGCGTGCGTCACCAGGTCCTTCGAGTCGTAGAGGAGGAGATCTTCCCGGGCGTGTGCGGCGGCTGGATCGCACATCCGTCCCAGGTAGAAGACACCGAGCTTCTCGTAGTTCATTCGCTTTCCATGATACGAAGCGGGCTGACCCGGGGGCGCCGCGCGTTGTCCTGCCGGTCAAGCTACACTGTGAGCTTCACCATGAGCGTCACACTTCCGAAGTACTCGCTCGGCGTGGGCGACCGGTTCGGACGTCAGGCTAAGGCCCAGCTCAGGGCCTTTTTTATGGCTTCCGAACGGGGTTTGGACCTGACGCCGGTCTGGAACAAGTCCCACCGGGAGCACGCGATCGTCGGCTCCGAACCGTCCGCACAGCGCCATGCGGCGGACGCCGCCGCGCGGGAGCTAGGCTGGAACCGCCCCTATTTCGTCGATGCCGACCACATCAACCTGGGCCACGCCGACGCCTTCCTGCCACACTGCGACTTCTTCACCATCGACGTCGCCGACTTCATCGGCCGGCCGGCGTCGCATGCGGATATCGAACGTTTCGCCCGCCGCCACGGCGAGTTAGGACCGGCCGCGGATGTCGCCGCGGTGACTGGCAAGTATCTGACCGCAGTGAAGGAGGCGGCGGCGATCCACCGCTATATCGACTCACGCCGAGGCTCCGGGTCGTTTGCCGTGGAAGTCTCCATGGACGAGACCGACGCTCCGCAAACGCCGCGCGAGCTGCTCCTTATCCTGGCTGCGCTGGCCGACGAGGGCGTGCCGGTGCAGACGATCGCCCCGAAGTTCACCGGGCGGTTCAACAAGGGCGTGGACTATGTGGGCGACGTCGGGCAGTTTGCCAGGGAGTTCGAGGAAGACGTGCAGATCCTCGACATCGCCGTCCGCCGGTACGGCCTGCCGGACAACCTGAAGCTCAGCGTGCATTCCGGCTCGGACAAGTTCTCGATCTATGAACCTATCCGGAGCGCGCTGCGGAAATACGGCGCCGGCGTGCACGTGAAGACCGCCGGCACCACGTGGCTCGAAGAGCTGATCGGGTTGGCGGAAGCGGGCGGCGCCGGCCTGGAACTGGCCAAGACAGTCTACAGTGAGGCCTTCGCCCACCGGGAGGAGCTGTGCGCTCCCTACGCCGCCGTAATCGATATCGATGCCGCCCGGCTGCCGCCACCCGCCGAAGTGCGGCAGTGGAGCGGAGCGGACTACGTTCGGGCCCTACGCCATAACGCCGCCGACGCTGCGTTCAACCCGCATCTGCGGCAGCTTCTTCACGTGGGCTACAAAATCGCGGCCAAAATGGGCGCTGAGTACCTGGCTATGCTCGCCGCCTGCGAGGCCGAGATTGGCCGCAACGTCACGGAAAACTTGTTCGAGAGACACATACGACCGCTGTTCCTCGATTAGGGAGGACGGCTGAACGCCCCCCAGGCCCGCCGGCCATGTCCGCCAGG
>CAYRPT010000448.1:0-4345 GCA_964425895.1 uncultured Solibacteraceae bacterium
GGTATTCCTTCGTCTGGATCTGCGGCGATCAGATCGTCGAGCAGCATTTGCACAACATCGACGTGTGCAACTGGTTCATGGGAATGCACCCCATCAAGGTACGCGCCAGCGGCGGAGCGTCATGGCGGCCGCGCGAGGAGATCTACGGGAACATCTACGACCACATCGTGGCCGAGTACGAGTACCCCAATGGGGTGATCATGCACAGCCACTGTCGGCAGTACCGGCGGGAGGTCGACACCTACGTGGATATCAGCGAGGGGCTGGCTGGGACGAAAGGCCGGAGCAACTGCCGCGATATGGGGAAAGACGGAAACGATCCCTACATGCAAGAGCACATCGCCATGATCGATTCGATTCGCGGCGACGGGCCCCGCATCAACCAGGCGATGGAAGTGGCCGAAAGCACTATGACGTGCATCATGGGCCGCGAATCGGCCTACTCGGGCCGGGAGATAACCTGGAACGAGATCATGATGTCGCAACTCGATCTGTTCCCCAAGGATCTTAGTCCGAACGCGAAGATTCCTGTGCCGCCGCTTCCCGAACCCGGCGTGTACAAGTTCGTCTGACACCGGGGCCGCCGGTGGGCGCCGCCGAGGCCGGCACGGCGGCGCTCCAGGACAACACGCCGATCAGGGTTGTTCTTTGCCGGCCTCGATCCCGAACTCCTTCATCTTGTGGTAGAGAAGTCTGAACGAGAGGCAACCGTAGCAGGCTAGCTTCGCTCACTGGAGTCTTACCCCGCCCGGCTCCGGTCCGTGCGGCGGAGGCTGGTTGCGGATTCGGGCGATGGCCGACGCAGCAATCCAGCGCACCCGGATGTGCTGGCGCAACTGTTCCAGCGCGGGTAGCGCCGGCTTTGCGGCGGGGCCGATAGCTCCCAGAGCACGGGCGACGCTCCTCAGCACGTGAGGATGCTGGCTCGGGTCTTGAGCGACATCGATCAAGGCCTGGAGAGCCGGCGCCGCCTTCTGCTCCAGGCCCGCAACCGCGTCGGCGGCCGCGATGCGGACGTTGGGGTCGGGGTCCTTCAGATTGGCCGTGAGCTCAGCCAGAGCCGCTTCTGCGCACGCGCCGCAGTTCCGCAGAGCGACGCCCGCCAAGCCTCGCACCACCGGATCCGCGCCGGCCAGGGCGGCTTTCAGCTCCGAAGTCGAACGGGACGCCAGCGCGGGCTGCTGCGTGAACACCCATGCGGCGGCTTCCCGCATCGGCTGTCCGCTATCGGCCAGCGCCCGGCGCAACTGCTCCACGGAAGCCGCTCCGCGCTCCCCCAGGCGGCGTAGCTCCGCGGCGCCGCTCCGGCTGTCGTCCGGCAGCCCGCCGATGCGCGCCACGATAATCGTGTCCACGCCCAGGCCGTAGCCGGACGACAACTGGTTCTTGCCCACGCAGCGGAACGACAGCGAGTGGGTCCCTTGCGCCAGCCTGCGCCACGCGAGCAGGTGATCCTCGGCGACGTAGATTTCACTGTGATAGCCGTCCATCCGCGTTCCACCGCCGATGTTCGCGCCGGGCTCGTGTTCCAGGCTGGCCTCGGGAGCCAGCGGCTTGCCGTCCAGCCAGACCTCGTAGATTCCGTAGTCGGGGGCGTGCGCAAGCTGCGCCAGCAGCTCGTAGTGGCCGTCCTGTTCGATCTCGATGGGAATGTCGAGCCTCGACCCGGCGCCCGCGGCATTCAGATGCAGCAGGTCGCGCGACCAGAAGACCTCTTTCTGCACCTTCGCCCAGCCGCCCTCGGCTTTGGCCTTGCCAATCAGGCTCTCGGCTTCGATCTGGCGGGCGTTGCCGTGCGGCAGACGGGCGGCACCGTAAGGCAGGTCAGGCTGGTTCTTCGCGATGCCGTGCTGATACCAGAATGCCACCGTGCTGAACAGATCGAAGCGCTCCTGAAAAGCGGACCGGACCCTGCCGTCGGGGAAGTAGGTCCAGCCGGCGTGCTCGAGGTCGAAGCGCAATGAGCGCGAGAAGGGGATCGGATCGCTGACGTGCCAGCGGTAGGCCGTCATGCGCGCGCCGGCGCCCCCGGTGCCGTCGGCGATCGGAACGCCGGCGTACGGGCCTTCCGCGACGCGCAGGCTCCACGCGTCGTTGAAGTAATCTTCCGTCCCGGTCCCTTCGATCACCGGCGAGGCGCCCCCGTCCACGTAGATTCTCTCGTCGCCCTCACCGAACCAGCCCGCCTCGGCCTGAATGACGCTGAAGACCGTCCCGACGTATTGCCCGCGCCCTTCGAGGCTCACGAGCTCGAGCGGCTTCCCCTCGGCCGGCACCGTCTGCCGGTACCGCGCGTGGAAGTAACCCGCGTCGTCCGGCAGCGACGCGACCTTCTGCCAGTCCACGTGATAGTAGAGCGCGTGCACCCGCTGCCGTCCTTCGTTGGTCACCGTGATGCGGCAGCGCTTCCGGAACGGCATCGGCCAGTAACTGTTCCGCGACCGGCCGCTCGACGCGTTACGAATCATCAGGGAATTTACGGGCCGCTCGAGGCCGTGGCCGACGGCGAAAAAGTCCCCCATCGGCGCGTCCACGCTGGGGACGGGGCTCTCGTCGTAGTAGACACGGAACCGAACCAGCCGCGGCCAGGCGTATTCGTTGGCCGCGACGGTGATCCAGATGTGCGTCACCACGCCGGGGCCGGAAAGGTCCGCAAGCACGACCGTCTCTCCCGGGATGACCCGCTTGCTGTCGTCGTTGCTGCTCGGATCGGGATGGTTGCTGGTGGCGCGGTACGCGCGCTGGCCCCCGATCCGGGCGAGTCCAAAGATGTCCGAGGGCTGACCCGGCGCGACCTGCGGGAGAACGAATAGCAGTACCGCGGTCCCGAGGTTGGCCCGGATTCGTTCGCATCTTCTCGGATGTCCTGATTGGTTGGCCCGTCTCCGCAAGGTGATCCTCCGCCCGGCAGGCAAGTACGCCTTGGTGCGATTCCCGAACAGTATACCCAAGGAACGTTGCGAACCAGCGATTTCCCAATCCTTGACTGCCCGTCCGTAAGGGACATGCCCTTCAGTAGTTTCCCGCGAGACGGAAGTGCCTTCCGCGGTTCCACGACACCACGTCCTGGAACTCAACGCCTTGGTCGCGGGAGATCTCCTCTTGCTGAGCGCCGCCAGACGCGAAGGCGTCTTCGATCACAATCGAGGGTCGTCCCGAGACATGGCTTATCGCCCGCTCGTTCGCCCGCCGCACCCGCGCCGGAGCTCGTTCAAGACGCCGCCGCGAAGCATGGACTGGTGCGTGAAGAGCACCTCGTGATTGGAGCCCCGCCCATCGTCGGCCATGTCGGGAAGCGGCACGCGGGTCGCCACGGCTCGGTTCTTTCCTTGCAACGTCTTGGGGATCGAAGCCCCACTCGCACCGGGAAGGCGCCGCACACTCCTTGTGCGGATTCTTCTCACTCGACGTAAGGGCGCCGGATCCAGGCGTTCGCCTCGTAATGAGAGCCGGCCACATCCGGGAGGGTCAGGATACTTCGATACTGCTCGAGTGCCTTGCTACGGCGCCCCTCGAGATCGTGCGTCTTGCCGATTTCGAGCCGCGCGATCGTTCGCGAAGCGGCCGAAGCCTGGGGCGAGGACAAGATCTTCTCGAATGCTCCAAGCGCGGCGCTCAGTTCCCCGGCGCTGCGGCGGGCGATGCCCAGTTGAATGCGAAGGATGTCCGGATCCAGGTGGCCCTTCCACCTCCCGCGCTCGCACTCCGTTAGCAGGTTCTCGTAGACTGCGACGGCTTCGCCGGCGTTCTTCGCGAGCAGGGCCAGTGTCGCCTGATTGAGCCGGATCGCGTAGTTCTCCGGATAGTCGCCTCTCAACTGGTTCAAGTGGGTGAGGGCCTCGCCATAGCGGCGGTCCCTCGTATACAACAGAACCAGCAGCGTCCTCGCGTCCGCACTTAGAAAGGCACTCTCGCGTGCGGCTTCCTCCAGGTACCGGAGGCCGAGTTCCCTGTCGCCGCGGATCCCCATCAGGAAGCCGAGCATTTTGTAGAAGAAGTTCACGCTCCCAGCGGCGTATTCGTAAACGCCCTGGGCAATCAAGGTGTCGGCGAATCGCGGATGGCGCGCCCGGACCCGCTGGTGCTCCTGCTGGGTGTGCTCGCCCGCGATGAAGGCCTTCCGCCAGCTTCCGCGCAGAGAGGCATTGAACGTCACCAGGTTCTGGTAGGCCAGACCCAACAGGAAGCGGGCCCGCATATCGCCGCGGTCCGCCTCGATATGCTTCTTGGCCCGGTCGATCGCTTCGCGGCTGAGGCGTTCGAACTCCTGCTCCATGGCAGGGTCCGGCTCGATGCTGTATTTCCGCATCGCCTTTGCGCTGAAGTAGTCGGAGGCGGCGAAACA
>CAYRPT010000449.1:0-4332 GCA_964425895.1 uncultured Solibacteraceae bacterium
ATCGACGTCGTTCACATGTTCCTGGCGGACGAGATCCCTATCTCCGCGTCCGCCGCCGGCGGAATCTACTATTACAAGGACGGGCGAACGGCTCCGGACACGATCAACGTGTTGCTGGAGTACCCGACCGAGTACACGGCCACTTTTGAAGCCACCCTGGCCCCGGGGATCCGGGGCGCGGCGCAGGAGTTCATCGGCACCGAAGGCAGCCTGTGGATCAGCCGTGAGAAATACGTGTTCACCCCGGCCGCGCGCGGCGCCGAACCGGTGGTAGTGGAGCCGAAATACGACGGTGACTTCACCCTGGAACACGTGAAGAATTTCCTCGAGTGTATCCGGACGCGGCGGCGGCCGAACGGCGACGTGCTCGTCGGACACCGCTCGGCGCAGGCCTCCCACCTCGGCAACATCGCCTATGTACAGAAACGGCGCCTGCAATTCGATCCCGTCCGGGAGGAAATTCTGCCGCTGTAGCCTGGGCCGCAGGGCGTTGTGCCTCGGCGGAGAGAGGCAGCCAGGAAGTCCGTTAGGATGGAAGAGTGAAGGTGAGGGTGTTGTCCGCGCTGGCGCTATCCGTTCTTGCGGCAGCGGCGCAGCCGGCCACCGAACCGGTGCAGCTTCCGGTTGGGATTCGGAGCCGGGTTTCACCCGCCGCCGCTGTGCCCATTACAGCGGCGGAGCGGGCAAGGTGGTTCGTTTCGTCGACTGCCGGACCGGCCAGCCTCGCTGCAGGGGTCCTGAGCGCAGGCTGGGGTACCGCATTCAACCGTCCCGAAGAATACGGTGGGACGTGGGAGGGGTTCGGCAAGCGTTACGGCATACGGCTGACCGGCGTAGCCACCGGAAATGCGATGGAAGCCGGCCTCGGGGCGATCTGGGGTGAGGACCCGCGCTACGTCCGCTCGGAAGGCCTCCATTTCGGCGGTCGCGTCAAACATATCATCCGGATGACGTTCCTCGCCCGGCACAAGGATGGCTCCGTGCAGCCGGCGTACGCCCGGATGGTGGGAACCTTCGGAAACAACTTCCTCTCGTGGACCTGGCGCGTAGAAAGCGAGAAAGGAGCGGACCAGGCGCTGATCCGCTCCGGGTTGGGAATCCTTGGGCGGATGGGCAGCAACACGTTCGCGGAGTTCTGGCCCGATATCCGGCGGGCTGTTTTCCGGAGATAACGCGCCGCGGCACGCGGGCGGCCGCCGTCAGATCCTCTTCACCTTCCACCGCCCGCGGCGGAACACGATCATGCCCAACACCGCCACTGTGGCGTCGGCCACGACGATGGCCAGATAGACCCCCACCGGCCCCAGATCAGCCTGCGCCGCCAGCGCCCACGCCAGTGGAATCTGCACGACCCAGTAGCAGAAGAAATTGATCACCATCGGCGTCACGGTGTCGCCCGCTCCGTTGAAAGCCTGAACCATCACCATGCCCCAGGCGTAGCCGAGATTCCCGAGGCTGACGTAGCGGAGGCACAGCGCGGCGTGCCGGGCCACCTCCGCCTCGCCGGTGAACAACCCGACGACCGGCTCCGCGAACACAACGTACACCACGCCCACCAGGCCGAGAAAGACCATGTTGCATTGGCCCGTCATCCATACCGAGCTTTCCGCCCGGTCGGGCTTGCCGGCGCCAAGGTTCTGCCCCACCAGTGTCGCCGCGGCGTTCGCCATTCCCCAGGCGGGCAGGATCGTCATGATGATGACACGCACTGCAATCGTGTAACCGGCCACCGCGGCGCTGCCGAACTCGGCAACCACACGCACCAGCCCCACCCACGCGGCATGGGCGATGAGAAACTGCCCCATGCCGCTCAACGACACCCGGAACAGCCGCCAAAGCACCTCGCGATTCGGATGAAAGTGCCTCCTTCGCAGGTGGATGCGGCTGGCATCGCCAAACAGCAGCCACACTTGGAAGGCGACGCCCAACCCGCGGCCGATGGTGGTCGCCACCGCCGCTCCGGTGAGCCCCAGTTCCGGGAACGGGCCCCAGCCGAAAATGAGGCACGGATCGAGAACGATGTTGATGGCGTTGGCTACGCAGAGCGCCTTCATCGCCACCGCCGCGTCGCCGGCTCCCCGGAATATGGCGTTGATGAGAAACAGCAGCATGACGGCGAAGGTCCCGGCGAAGACAACCGCCGTGTACATCCAGCCGCCGCGGACAACCTCGGCGCCGGCGCCCATCAGCGTGAGCAGGGTCCGCGCGAAGTACACCCCCAGGCCCGCGATCACCGCCGCTGCGGCGACGCCCAGGATCATCGCCTGCCCGGCGGCGGCCGCGGCCTCCTCGCGGTCCTTCTCGCCGATGCGGCGCGCCACCATCGCCGTGGTGGACAGGCTCAGCCCCATCGCCACCGCGTATACCAGCGACATCATCGCCTCGGTCAGCCCCACGGTCGCGGTCGCCGCCGCTCCCAGCTTCGACACGAAGAACACATCCACGACGGCGAACAACGACTCCATCGCCATCTCCAGGACCATTGGGATGGAAAGCAGGACGATGGCCCTCCACAGGCCGCCCTCGGTGTAGTCCTGATCCGTGCCGCGAATCGCCTCCCGGACCGGCCTCCACCAACCGGCGCTCTTTTCTGTCGCCTCGGTGACCTCCGCCATTACGATTCCTCCTCATTCCCCGGCCCCGGCGTCGCCGGGGACTCTGCACACCACGACTGACCTGGGGTTAGTGCGGCTCGCTCGAACAAATCGTTCAGCGGGTGCGGGCTTCGACCGGAATCATGCGAAGCGGTCCCGCGGGAACGGTGATCGTCCGGCTCGCCGTTTGGAAGCGGTCAACCTCGCTGCGCATGTTCTTCTCCTGCGAATCCCGATAGGCGGGCTTTCCCCCAGACTACAGCAAAAACGGCGGCCTGGCGAGAGGAAACTTCGACTTCCGTCGATTTCAGACCGGTTCAGACCGGGAGGAGGCTTCGGTGGGGACATCCGCACACAGGGCCGGACGCAAGCCTTGTCGTAAGCTTGAAAAAGTGGGGCGGGTTGCTCTCGTGACAGGCGCACTCGTGCTGGCCGCGTGCGCGGCGCGGCGAGTGGCGCCGCCGTCCACGCAGGAAGCCATTCGAGGCATCAAGCGCGTGCAGCGCGAACTCGGCTTCCGCGAGACGGGCAACTTCGTCTCCATCAAGCCGGATCAGCGCGCCTTCTACCGCTGCTATTACGCCGGGCAGTTCGAGCTTCCGGATTCCTATGAGGGGCTCCGCATGAAGGACGGCACGGCGGAGGGTTGCCCGCCCACCGGGCCCGGTTGGGACGTCTTCTTCTACCCGATCGAGGCAGTTGCCGGCGCGAACACTCCGGTGACGGCGGCACTGGAGAAAACGACCATCGAGCGACTGGCGGTCGTCGTCTCCCACGAGGATTTCCACGAGGATCCACAAATCCAGCGCCTGCCCACCCGCATCGGCGAAGCGGCTGCCACGCTGGTCGGATTCCTCTCCGCCGCGCGTTACGCGAGCACGCAACACGGAACGGACTCGGAGACCTACCGGAACCTCAACCAGGAGGCCTCGCTCTATCTGACAAAAGCCCGCATTGTGAACCGCTATCACGAGAAGATCGCAGCGCTCTATCGATCGCTCCGTGAGAGAAAGGCGGACCTTCACGCCGTGGCGGGGCGCAAGCAGGTGCTGTTCGATGCCTTGCAGGGCGAATGCGGGGCGATCCAGCCGGAACCCACATCGTTTCACCGGTGCCTCGCCGCGAACAACAACGCCGGTCTCGCCTTCGAGATCACATACACCCGCTACTACCCGCTGCTTTACGAGCTGCACCTGGCTTTGGGCGCCGACCTCAAGAAAACCATCGCCGCCCTGCGACAATCCGGAGAATCAGGTCCGGATTCTGAGGAAAAGACGATTCGGGTCATTCGTGGGATAATGAATCAAGAACAAGTCCCTCCTGTGGTCACGCCGGATACCGATTCGCAATCGCCCGTTCATTGATAATTCACGGGCCCATCCGATAGTAGGGGAGAAAGAGAGCCAGAGCTGATGAGTGTTCCTGTTTCCGCCGGTGACGTTGGCGGGTTTTCCGATCTTGATTTCGAGTGGTCCGGGGCCCAGAGCGACTGGATGAGCGCCCTGGCGCGCCACTACGAAGAGTTGCAGAACCGGTGGCCGGGCGACCGGTTGATCGTCGTGTTCGATATCGACGGCACGATCCTGGACATGCGCCACCTCGTGCGGTGGGTCCTGCTGGCCTACGACCGGGCGCACGGAACCGAGCATTTCCGCGGGCTGCAACCGGAATTGATTCACGTTCATGAAAACCAGGTGGAACGATTCTTGTACACCTCGAGCGCCTGTATTTATCCCAA
>CAYRPT010000450.1:0-4322 GCA_964425895.1 uncultured Solibacteraceae bacterium
TCGGAGGCGTGAAAGGAGTTTTGGTAGTCGGTGCGGCGGTTGCTGATGATGCGGAACAGTCCTCCAAACTTGACCGTGTGATTGCCCGTGATCCAGTTCACATCGTCCCGGAACGTATGCACCGGCAGAATCCGGATCAGGCTGCGCGTTTCGGGGAACAGATCGTCGAGACCGCGGAACGAAACCTGGCTGATGCCGCTGGCGCCGGCCTGGTCGACCTTCTGCCGCGTGAAGCCATAACGGAACGCGTTGAAGATCGACGGCGAGAAGGTGGCGTTATAGCCGACCGCAATGCCCTTGCTTCCGGTGAGCGTGATGTAACGGGGCGCGGAGCCTGGGAACTGCTGCGGATCGGTCTCGTTGTCGTCCTGATAGTTACCCCGGATAAAGAACTGATGTTTCGAGGCCGAATCGGCGTACCAGTCGAGCTTGGCGATGTGGGTACTCCAATTCAGCTCCACCGGGCTCTTGAAGCGGTATCCACGGATGTTGAGGCCGTCGCCCTGGGTGTCATCGTTGGGTATCGGAAACCGGTTGAAATAAGCCAGCGCATTAGGATTAGGACCCAGCCCCAGCGGATCGATCACGTTACGGATGTCGGTAGGGGAGAGCGCGGAAACGCCGCCCTCGGCATTGACGTATTGAACGATGCCCTGCCGGAGGGCTTCCGAAGGAACCGCGCGCACGATGTTCTCCTCGCTGCGGTCCTTGCGGCCCTCGAAGTTATAGAAGAAGAACAGCCGGTTCTGTTGGATCGGGCCGCCGATCGAGCCGCCGTAAACGTGGCGGCGCAGCTTCTGCCGCTCGATGCCCCCTTGCGGGTTGTCCTCCGAAGCCGGCACCGCGTTGTTGAACCAGTCGTTGGCGGCGGTCTTGTCGTGCCGCAAATAGTAGTAGAGCGAGCCGTGGAAATCGTTCGTGCCGCTCTTGGTAATCAAAGCGACCTGGGCTCCGGAGGAACGCCCCTGATCCGCGCCCGAGTTGAGGGTCGTGGTGCGGAACTCCTGCACCGAGTCGAGCGTCATGCGCAGGACGCTCTCGAAGGCGTATCCGTTTTGCTGGTCGTTGACGTCGACGCCGTCCAGCTCGATGTTGGCCTGATCGCTCTTGCCGCCGTTCACCGCCCCGGCGCGATTGTCTTCCGCGTAGGTCTCCTCGGTGTCGCGCGTGTAGACGACACCCGGCTGCAAAGAAAGCAGTTGCACCACGTTGCGCGCTTCAAACGGCAGTTGAAGGATGGGCCGGGTGCCGACGGCGTTGCCGAGGCTGGCATCAACAACGTTGATCTGGGCGGTCTCCGCCTCGACCGAGACAATCTCGGTGACGGCGCCCACTTCCTTGAACTCGATGTTGATGGTAGCGGGTTGGGCCACACGGAGCTCAACGTTCGGAATGCCGACGGCCGTCAACCCCTCGGCGGTCGCCCGGATGTTGTAGGCGCCCGGCTGGACTTGCGGAAAGCGGTAGGCGCCCTCGTCGTTTGATAGCGCCGTCAGGGTGGCCTGGGTCGCCAGATTGGTGATTTCGACCGTGGCGCCGGGAATCACCGCGCCTGAAGGGTCGGTGACTGTCCCTTGCAGAGAGGAAGTGCCCTGCGAGAAAGCCGGCAACGTGGAGAGCAACAATGCCAGCAGGAAATAGACGAACGCCTTCTTACTCATATACTCCTCCAGCCCTCAAGTGAAGAGCGGGGCGGCGGCCTTCACTCAACCCGGCCTCGCCGCTGGGCTCGCATCGACTTGTTGATTGCCTGGACAAGCCGAGATCACCGGCTATCGACGTAGATTGCCGAATGAATTGCGTTACACCTGCAGGTTCACTGCCAAACTGAACTCAACCACCATCGCCGCGAAAATCCAGCACAGTTTGATCCGCGACCGGCGGCAAATCCCGAAAACGGAAGAAACAACTAAAAAGTGTACTATATCTGAAAGCGGCGACGCACTGATTCGTTGGAATTGGCGACAGGCGCCGCAGGTGACGGCGCGGCGACACGGCATCGCAGCCCGGCGACTGCCCGCGCCTTCGTTCCGCGGGAGGGTGAAAAGGCCCTCCGGAGTGTTTTCGCGCGGCGGCCGCGAAGCCCGATCGGACCGCCGCAATGCCGCTCAGTCCAGGGAAACGAGTTTGTCTTCGACGCTGCGGACTTTGTCGTCCATCCCCTGGTCGCGGTCGGTGCGCGTGCCGAACTTCATCGTGGTCGAAATGCGGGGAACGCCGGCATCGTGGAGCGCCTCGTGGCAGCGCTTGACCGCCGCGAAGACGGCATCCCACTCCCCTTCGATGTTCGTTCCGTAGGCGTGGAGCCGGATTTTGAGGCCGGCGTCGGCCAGAATACGCTCACAGAGGGCGATCTCGCGGGACACCGAGACGCCGATTCCCATCGGGATGATGCACAGATCCGCGATCACTTTCATTCAGCTCATGCTAACCCGGCGAGCGGGCCGCCGGCCGGGAGCCGCGTGGCGGGAAGACCTTCCCGTGCCCGAGAATGGAGCAAACGGCACACAGCATCCCATGAAATCATCCCACCTGCGGCGCGCACTTCTGCTCGGCATGGTACTGTCCGCGTGGCCGGCGCCCTCCGGGGCGCCCATCAAGGCCACGTTATCCCCGGAGACGGCGGCGGCGTATGAACGCATCCTCCAGGCGCTGCGCCCACGGATCGAGAAAGAGGTTCCCAGGTCCGGCTTCCTCGGCGTGGATCGAAAGCCGGGGTCGCTGAGGAACCTGCGGAACGGCGACATCCTTGTCCGGCCGGGAAAACTGCCCGGCATATCCGTACGCGGCGGTATCGCCCACTATTGGGCAGGGGCGATGTTCGATGCGGGCACAGATGTCCAGGCGTATGCGCGGGTATTGCTGGCCTTCGACCAGCATCACGAGTATTACCCGGATGTGGTTCGCTCCCGGCTCGAGAGCCAGGACGGCGGGACATATCGGAGCCGATTGCGGATCGTCAAGACGAAGGTGCTGACAGCGACGCTCGATGTCGATTTCGAGACCGGCGTACTCACCGAGAGCAGCGGCCTGGTGTTCTTGTACAGCCGGGCGACGCGGATCCAGGAAGTCGAGAATCCAGGCTCCGCGGAAGAGAAGATCCTTCCGGTGGGCCAGGACAGCGGGTTTCTGTGGCGTCAGGACACCTACTGGAGGCTGAGTCAAGGGCCGGACGGCGCCTACGTAGAGCTGATCACATTGTCACTGAGCCGGGACATCCCCACCGGGCTGGGCTGGATGATCCGCCCGTTCCTGACCAGCGTTCCGAAAGAGACCATCGAGCAGACGCTTCAGGCGACGCGGTTGGCGGTCCACCGGTAGCGGCCTCAACCGGGCAGGCCAGGCTCCGGCCGTCACTCGTAATGCTTCTCCACCATGCGCTTCATGAAAGCCAAGTCGGCGGCGATGGCGGCGGACTCGTCCGGTGGATCGTACTCGACATGAAGCGACATGGGACCGCGGAAGCCGGCCTTCGCGATCGTCGAGAAGAAGGCGTCCCAGTCGACCATGCCCTTTCCCATCGGGCACATCTGCATCCGCCAGCGGCCCTGTTCGTCCTGGCGCCAGTAGAAGTCCTTGAGCGCGACCATCTTCAGCCGCTTGAGCGCGATATTGAGCGCCAGCCGCCAGCCGGCCAGGCCGCCCTCGGCGGTGGCGTGGCAGGGGTCGAAGTAGTAGCCGATCCAGCGGGGGTCGAGGTCGCGGATCATCTCGTAGATGTCCCACACCGGAGAGCCGACGTAGTCACCCGAGTGGTTGTGATAGCCAGCGGCCACACCGTGGCGGGCGGCAAGCTCGACGAGTGCGGCCGTGTCGCGTTTGTTGGCAGCCAGGACGTCGAGGACGTCAGCCCCCCGGTAGCGGGTGTAGCCGATCTTGAAGTAAGGGATGCCGAGCTGGCCGGCTGTCCGGAGCGTGGGTTCGGCCGCGGGGTCGCGCGTTGAGGTGAGGCCGGTGGTGATCATGGGGAGGGTCATCCCCGCGGCTTCGATCGCGGCCTTGGCGAGCGGGAGGTCGCGCTCGACGTTCTCCGGCAGCACGTGGCCGCCGGGGCGCACGGTGAGGTCGACGCCGTCGAAGCCGAAGCGCCGGCACTCTTGCCCTAGCTCGGAATAGTTGAGCTTCGGCAAGTGCTTCGAGAACAGACACAGCAGGGGCCGTGCACGGCCGGGGTCCGCCGCGCCCGCGCGCCGCCGGGCGCCGGCGGCCAGCGCCGCGACGCTTAACAGCAGCCGCCGGCGGCCGACGTTCGGAACGGAAGAGGGCGGCCGGTTCACAGCGTGTACCCCTGGCGGTATTCGTAGTGCAGCATCTTGTTCGCC
>CAYRPT010000451.1:0-4313 GCA_964425895.1 uncultured Solibacteraceae bacterium
CGCTATCGGCGGCGCTGAGGATTCCCGACCATGACCACCCGGCAATTTCAGACGCTCGCGAAAGAGCACGGCACACCGCTCGTCGTGGTCGATCACGCCGTGATCCGCCACAACTACGCCGCCTTCCGGAGACACCTGCCGCGGGTGCAGGCCTACTACGCCGTCAAGGCGAACCCCGCGGAAGAGATTGTGCGGACGCTGTACCGGGCCGGCGCCAGCTTCGACGTCGCCTCGATGCCCGAATTCATGCTGGTCCACCGCAACATCGAGGATCTTCCGGACGCCGAGCGCCAGGACTTCATCTGGGACAAGATTGTGTACGCGAACCCGATCAAGCCCCGGGAAACCCTGGAGGCGCTCGACCAGTACAAGCCGCTGGTCAGCTTCGACAACATCGAGGAGCTTCGCAAGATCCGTCGCTACGCCCCGCACGCGGGCCTGGCGCTGCGCCTGCGCGTTCCCAACACCGGCTCAATGGTCGAACTCTCCTCCAAGTTCGGCTGCGAGCCGGGCGAGGCCGTGGATCTGATTGAGGAGGCGTTTCGCGCCGGGCTGGTCGTGGAAGGCCTGAGTTTCCACGTCGGCAGCCAGTGCACGAACTTCGAGAACTTCGTGCAGGCCCTGAACATCGCGGCGGCGGTGATGGGTGAGGCGAAGATCCGGGGCCGCGAGATGAAGCTCCTGGACATCGGGGGCGGGTTCCCGGTCCGCTACAACCGCCACGTACGGCCCTTCGCGGAACTCGCCCGGAAAATCAACTCCGAAATCCGGCGACTGTTTCCACCGGACATCGAAATTCTCGCCGAACCGGGCCGTTTCCTCGTGGCCACGGCCGCCACGGTGGTGGCGCGGGTGATCGGGAAGGCAGTCCGCGACGGCAAAACCTGCTACTACATCGACGACAGCGTGTATCACACCTTCTCCGGCATCATCTTCGACCATTGCCCGTACCGCATCCAGGCGTTCCGGAAGGGTCCGGCCGAGATCTCCGCGGTATTCGGCCAAACCTGCGACGGCCTCGACACGATTTCCCAGGCGGAGTATCTCCCCGATCTAAAGATAGGGGATCTTGTCTACAGCAGGTACATCGGTGCGTACAGCAGCGCCTCGGCCACCTGGTTCAACGGCTTCCCGCCGGCCAAGGTGGTTCACGTAAACGAGTAACGCGGCGCCTCAGCCGCCGGGGGCATCCAGCTTCCCCGTGCCGGCGATGTCCTCAATCTTGGTGCCATGGCAGTCGATCCGCTGCGGAATCGAAGCCCGCATCGAGGCCTGGCCTTCGGCGGCTCCGAGCGCGAAATCACCGGCGGCGTGGTGGGGCGCATGGACGGCCGCCGGACGGGCGGCATCCTCCATCAATTCCCGCAGCATGGTCTCGAGCGGAGCGACAAGGCGTTCGAGATCCGTACGGTTCAGATGGTGGCAGAAGTGTTTTGGCGAAATGGTCTCGAGGATAACGCCTGCAGAGCTGCGGACGGCGGCGATCCGGCACGGCAGAAACGCCGCGAACCGGATATCGGCGGCCAGGAGCGCGCCGTACAGCCCCGTGTGGCACACGGTGATGGAGAGCACGTCCTGGGAGGCCCGGCGCGCTTCAGGGGTCAGCAGACTCCCCAGGGAAGTAACCGCAAGAACATGCGCCCCGTGGCGCGGCGAGACGCGCTCGAACGCCGCCTCAATCTCTTCCAGCGGAAGAACCGAATCCATACGGATCATGCAGGACTCCCCTGGAATCATACTGCACGCCGGGCGGCCGCGTCGCTCTGACGCGACAGGGCCCGCTTCATCCCCGGCGCACCAAAAGGTCGATCGCCGTCAGGCCGGTCGCCTGGAGCCGCCGCACTACCGCTCCAAAGGGGAGCAGGCCGGCGGCCCCGCGTAGAGCTTCCGCTGTTTCGAGATCGAGCACGGCCCGATAGCGATCCGTCTGCTCGCGGTAGCTGTACTCCTGGTACCGCACGCTGCCGGCGGGTACGACGGCAAGAATCGTATCCCAGAAGCTGCGGCGGCGCAGAAAACGCCGCCGGGCGAGCGCCTGCCGCTCGATTTCAAGAGGACCGCCCTGACGGAAATACAACACCACCACCGTGCAAAGCTGCGGCGTGAACGGGCGCGCGGGGTCGGGGTCGGGATACCGCTCGAGCGCCGGCGCCAGATCCTCGTCACTCACGTCCCAACCCTCCCATTGAAAACGGGAAGAGCCGCTGACCAGCGTCCCGGCGCGCAGCACCCGCACCACGCGGGCCGCGTCCTTTCCCACGTGGGCCACGACCCGGTCGAGAAGCTCTCCGGCGGTCATCTCCTGAGTGATCACTGAAGTAAGGGAGACGCCGCCCACCTCGTCAGAAAGCAGCCGGACTCGAACAGATTTCGGTAGGGGCATTGCGTTGGATGGCCCGATCGCCGCCGCGACCGGCGAGGCCACGCTCCGGGCCGCGGGCTTCGAGTGCTTCTTTGCCGATCATAATATGTCCCCGCGGCCGCGGGACGGAGCACAATCCCATGGAAGCGACTCCGGCCGAAGCGTATCCTGATATCTTATGCGTCCGCTGAGTTTCCTCATGAATCGCCGGAGGCGCCCGGATTGCCGGCCCCCACGAGGTGTTCGACTGGCCCTTCCCGAGCTTGCCATTGGAGTTGCTCTATTGGCCGCGACGCCCGCGTCCGGCCAGACGTACGAGTTCTGGCCGGGAACGCGCTACGACGCACCGGTGCCGACGCTCGAAAAGATCGCCGGACACCGCCACGGCGAGCGCATCACCACGCCCGAAGACATCGTTCGATACCTTCGGGCCCTCGCTGAGGCCCAGCCCGCACGGATGAAGGTCTGGGAGTACGGCCGCACCTGGGAGAACCGGCCGCTCATCTATGCCGTCATAGGATCGGAGGCGAACATCCGCCGCCTCGACGAGATCCGCGCGGGAATGCAGGCGCTTGCCGATCCGCGCAAGACGAAGCCTCCCGAGGCCGACCGCCTTGCCGAATCGCTCCCGGCGCCGGTCTGGCTGGCCTACGGCGTTCACGGCAATGAGATTTCATCGCCGGATGCCGCCCTGCTGACGGCCTATCATCTGCTCGCCGCAGTCAACGACCCGTTGGTGGATGCAGTGCTCCAGAACACCCTTGTGTTCCTTGACCCCTTGCAGAATCCTGACGGCCGGAACCGCTTCGTGCAGCACTTCGTGCAGAGCGAAGGCATCGCGCCGCTCGCCGAGCCGGCGGCGATCGAGCACGACGAGCCCTGGCCGGGAGGCCGGACAAACCACTACCTTTTTGACATGAATCGCGACTGGTTCGCCCTGACACAACCGGAGACGCAGGGGCGCGTGAAGGTCCTTCAGGAGTGGTATCCCCAGGTCTTCGTCGATCTGCACGAAATGGGGGCCAATTCCACCTATTACTTCGCGCCCGAGGCTGTGCCGTACAACCCGCACCTGGAACCGAATCAGCGCGCGGCGCTCGACTGGTTCGGCCGGAACAACGCGCATTGGTTCGACAAATTCGGCTTCTCGTATTTCACCCGCGAGATCTTCGACGCCTTCTATCCCGGCTACGGAGCGAGCTGGCCCTCCTATTACGGCGCAGTGGCTATGACCTACGAGCAGGCGTCAGCCCGGGGCCTGTTGATGCGGCGCAGCCTCGACGAGGCGGTGTTCCACTTCCGCGATACGGTCCGGCATCATTTCGTGGCCTCCCTCGCGACCTGCGAAACCGCGGCGCGGCGTCGCGCCGAGCTTCTGAAGAACTTCTATCGCTATCGTTCCACGGCCATTGACGAGGGATTCCAGGGGGAAATCAAGGCCTACGTGTTCCCGGCGCGGGGCGACCTCCCGGCGTTGGGCAAGCTGGCGGACGTGCTCGCCCGTCAAGGCGTGGAGGTCGGCCGAAGCTCGTCTCCGTTGACCATCGAGGGACGGGAGTGTCCCGCCGGAAGCTACGTGGTGCATCTCGCCCAGCCCGCCGGCCGGCTGGTGCGGACGCTGCTCGATCCGCACGTGCCGATGCCGTCCGATTTCGTGAGGGAACAGGAGCGCCGCCGCCGCAAGAACCTCCCCGACGAGATCTACGACGTGGTGGCGTGGAGCCTGCCGCTCCAGTACAACGTCGAGATGATCGAAGCGAAGACCGTGGTGGCTGGCGCCTTCGAGAAGATCCGCGCGGGAGAGCGGCCGGCCGGGAGCGTCTCCGGTCCGAAGGAGGCGGTGGCGCATCTTGTTCCGTGGGGATCGCGAGCCGCAGTCAAGCTGCTGGCGGCGGCGCTAGGCCGCAATCTCAAAGTCTGGATGGCGGACAAGACCTTCGATCTCAGTGGC
>CAYRPT010000452.1:0-4309 GCA_964425895.1 uncultured Solibacteraceae bacterium
GGTGCGCGCCGCCGAAGCCACGCCGGTCGAAGTCCGGCTCGATGAGGAAGTCACCGCGGTCGACATCGCGCCCTCGCCTGGGCGGTTGGGGCGATTATACGGACGCCTGGTAGGCGCGTCCGCGCGCGAAGTCGTCCTCCTCACCGAGGCGGGTCCCCGGCGGGCTTCCGTCGATTCGGCCCGCTTCGACTTCGGACCGGCCGAGCCGGGCCCCTACACGATCCTGGTGGAGCCGGAGGCCGCCGGCGGGAATCTCGCCGCGCTGGGCGAAGTCGCGATGGGAGAACAGGATCACGAGGTCTCGCTGGCGATGGGCGCTGCCCCCGTCGTGGCCGTGGAGTGCCTGTCGCCGGAGGGCCGGCCGATGGAGGTTCCCGGGCTGTCGGTTTTCCTCCGCCGCGAGGCCTCCGCGGAAACCCCGGAACGGCTCGCCTGCGGCCAACGCCGCACTTGGGGGCCGGGCGTTTGGGAGGTCGCCGCCGCTCCGCCTCCCCAGTACTACATTGCGGCTATCCTCGAAGCCGAGGGCGGACGCTCGGCGCATCGCTTTCGCGCCGTCCCGGGCGAGCAACGGCGGTTGAGCATCGTGCTTGGCGCCGATCCGGCGTCGCTTACCGGTGACGTCACGCTCGACGGCGACCCCGTGATCGGCGCGCCCGTCTTTCTCAACGCGCTCGATGATGAGCTCAGAGGACGGGCCGGCGGTGTCCGAACGGCCAGGGCCGACGAGGCGGGCCGGTATCTGTTTACCGGTCTGCCGCCCGGGCGTTATGAGGTCCTTAGCTCCTACCAGATCCGGGAGGGGGAGCAGGATGGATGGCCGGCCGGATTGGGCGCCGGAGTGACACTCGAAGCCGGAAGGGAAGTCGTTCAGAATCTTTCCCTTACCATAATCAGGTGAAGGCTGGCCCGGCGAGGCGAAGGCTCGCTCGCGTTTTTCTTTCAAAAACATCCCACACCTCGCCGATAAGCAGGTACGAGGCACCAGCAGGCCGCCGCCGTCCGGCGGTCAGGACATGGGTTCCGATGGAAATCGCTCATGAAAGTGAATGATCCGAACATAACGGGTTCGCCGCCCGACCAAGTCGGCTTGGGCAGCGTGGAGCGGACGCGGGAAACCGGCGGAGTCGGCCGGCGCGGGCGGGTGAACACTGACACCGGCGATTCTCCCGACAGCGTGGCGCTGTCGGATCTGGGCAGCCGGCTGCGGCTGCTCAGTACGGATGCTCCCGAGCGGGTGGTGCGACTGGAGAAGCTGGCCGAGGCGGTGGAGTCGAGGCGGTACTCGGCCGACGCCGGTGCGGTGAGCCAGAAGCTCGTGGAGGAAGCGTTGAAGCCGAAGGAATGAGCGGGACGGATCGTTGGGAGGAATCCTTGCGGAAGGCTTGCGCGACGCTGCGCGCGCTACGGGAAGAGCTGCAAGCGCCGAGTCCGGGAGTTATGTTAGCCGGGGGCCGGCGGCTGACGGAGGCGGCCGAGAGTCTCCGGCGGTTCGCGGCGGGGGCGCCCGACGGCCCCGCGACGCCGTCAGAGGTGGCGGAACTCCAAAGCGAGCTGGCCGGCGTTCGTGATCTGCTCGAGCAGGCCGCGGCCTACTATCTGAGCTGGTCCAAGGTGCTGGGGGCGGCTGCCGGCGGCTATGGCGTGGACGGAAAGCCGCCGTTGCCCACCGGCGGGTCCGTGGTTGTCCGGGGTTAACGGCAACTCGCGCGCGGAGGCGGCGTTTCCGGGCGTTCGAGGCGACAGGCGGCGGGGGCGTGTGGTGTCCGGGCGGCACGCTGCCGGATAGATACGCTATCCACGGAGGGAAGGAGGCGGAGAGTTTTCCGCTGGAGACCGTTGTGGCGAACTTACTGGCTTCCCTGAACACGGCGGCGCGGTCGATGATGGCGCTCGATGAAGCGCTCGCAATCGTGCAGAACAACGTCACCAACGCGCTGACGCCCGGCTACGTCCGGCAGAGGCCGGATCTGGTGGCGCTCGCTTTTCAGCCGGACTTGGAGCTCCCCGGGGGTGTCGACGCGCTTGGGCTCATCAGCAGCCGGAGCGCGTTTTCCGAACGCGCGGTCTGGCGCCAGTCGGCGCGGTTCGGCTCCGCTTCGGCCTTAGCCAGCGCCTTGGGACGTCTGGAACCGCTGATGGAAATCGGCGAGGGCGCCGGCGTGGCGGGAGCTCTGGACCGGCTTTATGGCGCGTTCTCCGATCTTACCGTAACTCCGAACGACATCCCGGCCCGCGAGAACGTGATTCGTCAGGCCGGAGAGGTGGCGGCAGCCTTCCGATACCTGGCAGGAGCGCTGGCCACCCAGCAGGAAGAGGCCCGGCGAGAGGTCCATCACATGACCGGTGAGGTGAACCGCCTGGCTACCGTCATCCGCGACCTGAATCTCGAAATTCGCCAGGACTACCGGAAGCGCACCGACGCCGGACTCGACGCCCGCCTCCACGCGGCGCTCGAGGAGCTCGCCGAGTACGTCGATTTCACCGTGCTCCCCCAGGAGGATGGCTCCTACACCGTGCTCGTGGGAGGCCAGACGCCCCTGGTGATTGGTGATCGGACGTACGAGATCTCGGCCGACTTGAGCGACTCGACGGCCGCCATCCTGGACTACAACGGACAGCCGGCGGCGGTCTCCTCCGGGCGGTTGGCCGGTGTGCTGCAATTCGCCAACGAGAACTTGCCGGCCTATCGCGAGGATATTGATCGATTGGCCGCGGCGCTGGCCGACGAAGTGAACGGCGTTCTGGCAGCCGGTGTTGACATCAACGGATTGCCGCCCTCGGTGGGCCTGTTTCAGTACGACTCCGGCGGCAGCGCCGCCCTCACGCTCGAGGTGACGGCGATCCTTCCGGGCGAGATCGCGGCCGCCCTTCCGGGCGCTCCGGGGGGCAACGGCAACGCACTGGCGCTCGCCGGGTTGGCCTCGTCGCGCCTCATCGACGGCTACACCTTCAGCGAGTTCTACGGCCGGGTGAGCGACCGCGTGGGTCAGGACATCTCCACCACCCTGGACGAGGCACGATCGGCGTCGATGCTGCTCTCGCAATCGCGCTTCCTGCGGGACCAGGAATCGGCGGTGAACCTGGATGAGGAAGCCGCTTCGCTGATCGCCTATCAGCAGGCCTACCAGGCCTCGGCCGAAATGGTGCGCGTGGTGAACGAACTGACCGAAGTGGTGCTGTCGCTGCTGCGATAGGCGGCCCAGCCCAAGAGGAGAGGACAATGCTGCCGAGACTCGATGCTCCGACCGAAATCTTCCTTGCCGACCTGCGCGAGATCGGACGGCGGGTGGAACGCGCCCAGCGTGAGGTGGCCTCCGGACGCCGGCTGAATCGCGTTTCGGACGCTCCGGGCGAAGTGAGAGGACTTCTTCAGCTCCGCGCCGACCTGCGGCAAACGGAGCGAATTCGGACCAATCTGGGCCGCGTGCGCACCGAGGTGGATGCCGCCGAGCAGGCCTTGCAGACGGCGGTGGAAGTGATGGAACGGGCGGAGGTATTGGGAGCCCAAGGCGCTAACGGAACCCTGAGCGCGGCCGAGCGGCGGATGATTGCGGTGGAAGTCGAGACGCTGATCGAGCAGATGGCGGGACTTGCCCGCTCGCGGATCGAGGGCCGCTACATCTTCAGCGGCGATGCCGACCACCAACCTCCCTATACCCTGGATCTCACGCTGGACGATCCGTTCAGCGGCTATCAGGGAGCGCCCGCCACGCGCCTGGCCCAGCATCCGGATGGCACTGCGTTCGCGATCGCCCACAGCGCCGACGGGATCTTCGACCATCCCGACCCGGAAAAAAACGCCTTTGAGGCCGTCAACGGCTTGCGCCTGGCGTTGCGCAACGACGACATCACCGCTATCCAGGATGCGCTGGGCCGCCTCGACAGCGCCGGGGCCTACCTCAACGAGCAACTGGCGTTTTACGGCGCGGTGCAAAACGAAATCGCCGGGGCGGTCGACCTGGCCCATCGCCAGGAGCTCCGGCTGGCCACGCGCATCAGCGAGATCGAAGACGCGGATCTCACGGCATCGATCCTCAACTTGGACGCCGCGCAGCACCAGCAGGAGGTCGCCCTTACCGTGCAGGCGCGGATGACCCCCCGCAGCCTGTTCGACTACCTGGCGTAGCGCCGCCCAGCCGCGCGGTTAGCGCTCAGGAGCCCTTCCGGCGGAACGGCCCGACACCGGTGAGGTGGCGCGCGCTCTGAACGAGAGAGAGTTTCCGCGCCTCGAGGCTGCCCTCGTACGCGCGGTCTTCGACCTCAATGCACACGGATCCCTGATAACCGGTGTCGGTGAGAATGCTGA
>CAYRPT010000453.1:0-4308 GCA_964425895.1 uncultured Solibacteraceae bacterium
CCATGTCGCCAGGACGAAAACGAGCGCCAGCCAGCCGGGACGCCGGGTCCACGTGATGTTGTAGAAGACGCCGAACACCGGCATCGAAACGAGCTCAACAGCGAGGATGAGAACCGCGTTGGCGATCGCCTTGCCGAGGAACAGGGCGGCGCCCGATACGGGCGACGCCACCAGCATGTCGAGGCAGTCGTTGGCCTGTTCGCGCGAGAAGCTGCGGTTCAGGATGAGCGCTCCGGCGAAGGCAAAGACGATCCAGAGCAGTCCCCCGGAGATCTCCCGGGTCTGCTCGGCCGTGGGGTCGAAGGCAAAGCTGAAAAGCAGGAGGATCACCAGCGCGAACGAGATGCTGGCGTTGAGCGCTTCCTTGGTGCGCAGCTCGGCGCGCAGATCCTTGACGGCGATGGTCAGGCTCTGGCGAAGGAAACGCAACGTCAGGCCTCCCCGTAATGGCGGTAGAGCCAGCCGGGGTCGGCCAGCATCTGCTCGGCGCGTTCGCCGGTGTAGACCAGCGCGCCGCGGCTGATGAGGGCGACGTGGGTGGCCAGTTGGAGAGCTTCGCGAAGCTGGTGGGTGGACATCAGAACCGTGCGGCCGTGGGCGAGCGCTTCGCGCAGGATTTCCTGGAGCATTTGAATGGCGCGGTCGTCGAGCGCTGTAAACGGCTCGTCGAGCAGCAACACGTCCGGGTCGTGTAGAAACGCGCGGGCGACGGCGAGGCGCTGCCGCATGCCTCGTGAAAACTCGCGAACCAGCCCATCGCGAACGCGTTCGAGGCCGGTCCGTTCGAGCCACCGGTCCGCGGCGGCGCCGGCGTTGTTCAGACCGTAAAGGCGTCCGAAGAGGCGAAGGTTCTCGATGGCCGACAACTCCTCATAGATCCCGATGCCGTGGCCAAGAATGCCGATGCGCGCCCGGGTCTCGGCATCACGCGGGTCTCGGCCAAGGATCCGCACCTCTCCGCGCGCCGCCCGCGACAGCCCGCACAGAATCCTGAGCAGGGTTGTCTTGCCGGCGCCATTGCGGCCCAGTAGCGCGAGAGCGGAGCCATGATCGACCGCGAACGAGATTTTGCGCAGTGCGGGGTAGTCACCGTAGTACTTCCAAAGCTCGGTGACGCCGACCGCCGTCATCGGGCGCCCTGCTTCCCGGGACCCGCAGGTTTCCGGGCCGGCGCCCCGGAGGCGGCGCCGGCCGCCGTCCGGCGGTACAGCAGGAGAAAGCCGGCCGCCAGGATCAATAGGGTGAGGCCCAAGATCGCCCCGAGGCGGTCATAAATGCGTGCCTGGATCTGCTCGATGCCGCCGCCTCCACCGCCGGAAGGCCGCTCCTCTTCCGGGGCGCTCAAGGAGCCCGTTCCCTGGACGGTAACCGAGTACTCGCTCCCCCGGACCTCATATACCTTGGCTTGCGTTTGAGGTTCCTGGCCGATCTGGCTGATACCCTCCCCCAGGAGATCCACTCCGCTCGGAGCCACAAGGCGGACGGTGGAACCCTCATGGAGCACGCGGCTCGCGAAAACGCGCGGTTCCGATTCCCGGACGACATAGGTAAGGTCGAAACGTGTCTCGCCGGGCTTGAGAGGGAAATCGATGGTGAACACGTTCGCCTCGGCGGTTTTCCTCAGGTCGCGTGACACCGGCATGCCCTGCGGCGCCGTCACCATCAGCCGCGGTTCTCCCTGGATCTGTGGCGGCAGATATACCCGGAGCGCGCCCTGCTCCGGATCGTTCCGCGTGGTGTTGCCCGCATTGTTCAGGAGGATGCTCTCATTGACGTGCAGAATGCCGCCCATCGGCTCGAGGAGCACCATGTGCTGACTCACGAGGTCGCTTCCCCCCTTGCGGACCGAGTCAAAGACATCGAGTTCCAGGCCGCTGACCGGGCCGCCCGGCTGGACCATGCGGTTGTAGACGACGCCGTCGTGGATCGTTTGCAACAGGTGCGGTCCCTGGGGGTCGTGGTCGATCGAGAACTCGCCGCGCCCCCCCGACTTCACCGACTTCACCGGCTGCATGCCCCCTTCGCCGACCTGGTACAGCGTGATCAGGGCGCCGGCCTGCGGTTCGCCCGTCGACCGGTTGATCACGGCGCCCGACACGGCGGCTGATAGACAAACGGGAAGAAGGTTCAAGAGCGTGGCCGCCAACACCACCCGGCCGGCTGCGGCCGGCCGCCGGGCGGCAAACAGGCGCTCGCAGCTCATAGGACCCGCCTTTGGGCCATCGGCTGTCCGCACTCACCACAGAACTTCATGGGCCGATCGAACCGGGCGCCGCACGCCGGACAGATCAGGGGATCGGGCGGAGGGGGAGCCGCCGCGGCTTCCGGAGCGCCGCCCGCGGCGTCGATCTGAGCCATCACCGCAGCGAGTTCCTTCTGAAGGCTCAGCTTGGTTTTCTGATAGTCTTCGTCGGAAAGCTTCCCGGTCCGGAACTCAAACTGCAAATCGCGCAAGTTCTCGTATACCTGCTCGCGGCGTTCTTCGAGGTGCCACGTGGGAGACTCCAAAGGCTCTTCGCGGATAGCCCGGGAGCGGATCAGGAGAGTGAAGGCGATTGCCCCGACCGTGAGCAACGCCGCGACCAGCACAATCATCTATCGGTTTTCCGCAGGTCCCTTTCTATGCGGTCTCGGTACCGTTCCAGGATTCCGTCGCCGACTTCCGGAACGGGGGAGCCGGGCCCATGATATCGCCGGATAAACCACCCGATGAGCGCAAAGCCCATGCCGATGGCGACGAACGGCATCACCCAGCCTAGCAGGTGAAAGCCCTCTTTCGGCGGCACCGCCAGAGCCTGCAATCCGTGCTCCTCAAGGAAGGCATCGATAATCTTCGAATCCCCCACTCCGGCGGCCGCCATCTCGTCGATCTTCTGTTTGGCGGGCTTGGCGTAGTGGCACTCGAGCATCGGGCAATCCGCCACGGTGTTCTTGCAGGTGCCGCAGAGGCACGCCAGCTTCGAGCCGACACGTTTGACGGCGGGAGAAACCAGTTCCGAGGACACCTGGGTGAAACTCAGGTTGGCGAGCGCGGCCAGCAGGACCATCTTCCCGAGGGAGCTCCCGGGCGGCGTTCTACGGAACCGGAACATGGCCCCTCACCACTCCAACCACTTCCGTACGGGCGTATTGCAGCCGCGTTTTGCTCGGCACCAGGCAGATCGCGGTTCCCACCAGAAGCACCCAAAAGCCGATCCAGATCCATGACACCAGCGGGAAGACATACGACTGAATCACAGCTTTCTGGTTGTCGTTCGACATCCCGGCGAAGTTCAGGTAGAGGTCCTCGTTGAGACGGCGGCGGAGCGCCACCTCGGAGGTACCCTGCCGGCTTGACTTGAAGAAGCGCTTCTCGGGGTACAGGGTGTCGATCTTCCCGCCGCCGCGGAACACCTCCACTTCGGCGCTCGACCAGGCATAATTGGCATTTTCGCCGGAGTTCACATCGGCCACCCGGAGCTCGTAGTGGCCAAGCGCAAATCGGTCGCCCACGTTGACTTCCACCGTGGCGCTCTTGTTGAAGGCGGCCCCGGAGAACCCGATGAACATAAAGACGATGCCCATGTGAACGACATAGCCGCCGTACCGCCGCGTGTTGCGGTGCACGAGCTCAACGCCGGACATCAGCCAGTTGGAGCCGGAGCGGGCGTGGATGGCGCGAGACCCTTTGTAGAACTCCTGGAAGATCGTCCAGGCCACAAAGACACAGAGGCCAAGGGACATCAGCGCGTAGAGGTGGCGGACGCCGGTGACAGCCAGAATCGCCATCGTCATCAGGCCGCCCAGGGCTGGCCACAGGAAAGCCCGCCGCAAGCTGTCCAGAGAGCTCCTCCGCCAGGCGATCAGCGGGCCGACGCCGGTGAGAAACAGGAGAAACAGGCCGATGGGAACGTTAACACGGTTGAAGAACGGTGCGTCGACGCTGATCTTCTCTCCCGTAACAGCTTCCGAAATCACCGGGAACATCGTGCCCCAGAGCACCGCGAAGCAGCTCGCCAACAGGATCAGGTTGTTGAACAGGAATGCGGACTCCCGGGAAACGACGCTCTCGAGCTGAGACTCGCTCTTCAGGTAATCGAGCCGGTCGAGGATCAGATAGGCGGTGCCGCCGAGAATCAGCGCGAGAAACGCGACGAAGTACGTCCCGATGGGTGACTGCGCGAACGCGTGCACCGAGCTTACCACGCCGGACCGGGTCAAGAAGGTGCCGAAGATGCAGAGCAGGAACGTGGCCGAGACCAGCACAATGTTCCACACCTTCATCATGCCCTTCTTCTCCTGCATCATCACCGAGTGGAGAAATGCGGT
>CAYRPT010000454.1:0-4306 GCA_964425895.1 uncultured Solibacteraceae bacterium
CGGCTCCTCACCGGCCCACATCCCGAACCGGACGGTCGTATCGCGGGCGCGCCGCTCCACTTCGGACCACGGCATGGAAGCCAGCCTGTCCGCATCGAAAACGGCCTGCCCGCCCCGGCTCGATCTCCCGCAGGAGAGCACACCGGATGCCAGCAGCAGAAAAGGCCGTCGTTTCATCCGCGCAGCCTCATCGGAACGCCCGGACCACCGCCGCAACCACCAGTCCGAGTGGCGCGAGGAAAACCAGCGAGAGAGCGGCCGTAACGGCTTCGTCGCCGCTGCGCTGGAAGGCCACGAGCACTAGGGGCAGCGTCAGCACCGAGCCGCCGCCGATGAAGAGCGTGGTGAGGTACTGGCTCCAGGAAATGATGAATGCGAACGCACCCGCGACAGCCATGCCCGGCGCCACCGCCGGGAGCGTGACATGGCGCCAGACCTGAAGCGGCGGCGCACCCAGGGTGCGCGCCTGCTCTTCGAGCGCCGGGTCCATCCGGGTGAAGCTCCCCATCAACATCAGGGTGGCGTAGGGAACCGCGGGTATCAAGTGAACCAAGAGCACGCCCAGCGTCGAATCCGCCAGGCGGTAGCTGATGAAGAACCGATGCACCCCCATGGTGGCGGCCAGCGGTGACGCCAGCACCGGCGCCAGCAACAGGAGCAGCACGCCCCGCTTCCCGCGGAAGCTATGGAGTGCCAGGGCCCGCCCGGCAGGCAGCGCAATCGCCAACGCGAACGCCGTCGCCGCCGCTCCGAGGCCCAGGCTGGTGAGCACTGCGGGCAATATCTCGCCGCCGGGCGAAAACACGTACGACCAGGCCCGGAGACTCCACACCGCAGGCACCAAGTCCGGCCAAAGCCATCGCCCGGCCGCCGACGAGACCGCCAGCAGGACCAAAGGAGCCGCCGACACAACGCCGCCGAGCCCGCCGGCGCTCCAGGCGACGATCCGCCGTAAACCCCACACCGAAGCCGATACTCGCTGCGGCCTACTCATCCCCGAATCTGTCAGCTCCATGCGAAGCCCTTTGCAACGGTTCCGCCCCTCGCCCGTTGATCGGCGAGCGGCTCGCTCGTGATCCTGGCAGCCGCTCTCCAGGGAACATTTGTGAATGTCCCCTTTAATCAATGACGTGCGGCCTCTGCGCCGGAGGCGCGCAGCCGCGCGGTCAGCGCCTCAGAAAACGACAGGACGCGAAACCCCGACAATAGCACGGGCCAACCGGAGGTAGAGCGCGGCGAGCAGCCCCGCGAGCAGCGTCATCGCCACGGCAATGGCCATCGCCTCCGGCCGCTCGGCCAAGTCCGGGGCCAGGAACTTCCGCTGCGCGATCACCGCGAGCATCGCCGGGTAGGTACGGCCAAGGAGATAGGGTACCTCAAAGGCTGAGAAGACGAGGGCAAACACCAGCAGCGACGAGGACACCAGCGCCGGCGCCGCCAGCGGCAGCGTCACAAAACGGAAACGCTGCCACGCCGAGGCGCCCAGCATCCGGGCCGCCTCCTCGAACTCCGCGCCCGTCCGAACCAGCAGCGCCAGCACCATCACCGCCACGAACGGAGTCTCCTTCAGGAAATAGGCCAGAATCACACTGAGAGCATGGCGATCCTGCACGAGTTCGGGGAAGTCCGATGGCGCTCCGATGGCGCCCGCCGCGAAGGCGGCTCGGGCCAGCAGGCCGCTTTCGGCAAGCAAGTGGGTCAGCATCACCGCCAGCGTCAGGTGCGGCACCATGATCGGGAGTTGCAGCAGTGCGCTTAGCCAAGGGCGGCACCGGACCTGCACCCGGAGCGCCAGCGCCAGCCCGAGACCAGCGGCCGCGGAGAGCAGCGTGGCGGCCACGGCGGTCCGTAGAGTGAGCAGCAGCCCCGCGCGAAACTCCGGATCGCTGGCCACCGTCCGGTAATAGCGCCAGGTCCAGGCGCCTTCGCCGTCCGGGAGGTCCAGGCCGAAACTCTGCCGGACGGCAAGCGCCAATCCTCCAAGGAACAAGCCGACGATCACCAGCAGCGCGGGAGCCAGCATCGCGAGCGTGCGGAGGCGCATGGTCTCATTATCCGGATCGATGCCAGCGTGAGTCCATCACGGCGCCATCCGGTCCGGCAGACGGGCCGCGGGCAGTGCGGCGCCCTGGCTTATCGCAGGTAAAACAGACTCAGGCGCGGCAGGCCGCTGCGCTCGAACAGCAGTCTCTCCAGATACTGCCGTTCGAGCATCGCGAGTTGGTCGGCGGTCATCCTGCCCCGGTATGGCTTCAGTTGGTGGTCGAGTTCGCGCCGGGCCTCGAAAAGCTGTTCCTCGCTCTGGTGCAGCCGGGCGATGCTTCCCATCTTCTCCTCGAGCGCGCTGAGCCGCTGCTCAAGTTCCTCGAGATTCGCGTAGTGCGCCTCGATGTCCTCGATCACCCGTTCGAGAGCCTGCGACACGGTTTCGTAGTCGCCTCCGCGCGACCGGAGCTCCGCCAGGCCGCGGGCCAGGTGCGTCCGAACATCGTCGACGGAGAATGGCGGCGCCGTCTCCTTCCGGGGGCGGCCCTGTTCGATGCCGGCGAGCACCTTCGCCTCTTCGATGACCGCCTGAGTACAGTACGCGAGCGAGTTGATCATGCGAAGCCGTGCGCGGCCCTTGCCGGCTCGCCAGCTTTCGAAGGCCCGGTCGACGCCGCGCAACACCGCTTCCAGGGGTATGCCCGCGTTCTTCCAACTCTCAATCAACGCCCAGTCGAGCGGCGAGAGCAGGAACAGCCCGGTGCCGCGCGCCCGCTGGAAGTGCTCCTCGATTTCCGTGAAGTAGTTGAAATAGTTCAGCGTCCAATTCGATTCGTTTTCCTCCATGGGCGTGGGCCTCGGCGATCCACCCTACTTCACTCTGTCCCAGATAATCCGGAGACCCTCGAGAGTGAGGTTCTCATCCGCTTCCGCCAGATACCTCGACCCCGCGACAATGAGCGGCGCGTGTCCTCCGGTGGCGATCATCCGCGTCTCGGCGCCGAGCTCATCGGCCAGCCGCTCGAGAACGCCATCAATCATCGAGATGGCGCCGTAATACAGCCCGGACTGGATGCTGCCGACCGTGTTAGTGCCGATCAGTTTATCCGGCCGCCGGAAATCGACCATCGGCAAGCGGGCGGTCTTGGCGAATAGGGCGGCCGTGGAAATACCGATGCCTGCGCATATGATGCCCCCCAAGTACCGCGCGTCCGCCGTTACCACATCAAACGTGATTGCCGTTCCGAGATCGACGACCACCGACGGCCCGCCGAAACGATGAAACACTGCCACGCTGTTGACCACGCGATCGGCTCCGACCTCGCGCGGATTGTCGTAGGCCACGGTAAGGCCCGTGTCCGTATCCGGGGTGACGAACACCGGTTCGCGGTGGAAGTACTCGCGCCCCATGGCCGCCAGGGTGGGATCGAGCGGCGGCACGACGCTGGCCACGATCACGCCGTCGATGGCCGAGGAATCGAGCTCGGCGAGCGAGAACAGGTTGCGCATCAAGATGCCCCATTCGTCCTCGGTTTGCTCGTGGACCGTCCGCAGCCGCCAGCGGCTGACCAGCAGCCCGTTCCGAAACACGCCGATGGTGATGTTGGAGTTGCCGGCGTCGATTGCCAGAAGCATAGACCCAGTTTAAGGAAGCGGCCGGCCGCCGGTGCGCTCCCGCCGGAACCGCTGCATTACAGCGCGCGGCTAGCGGCCAGGCGCACGGTGATTCCGTTGACACGGTCTTCAATCAAGAGTTCGCCGCCCTCCAGGCGAACGTCATCCACTTTGCGGAAGCCCTCGGGCACTCGTGTGTAGAACATCAGGAACCTGGCGGTGATCTTCCCCTTGGCCGGCAGCCAACGATACGTTGGGGCTCCGAACATCGTGCCCAGCCCGATGGACTCCCGCCGCGGAACGTCGTAGGGCTGCGTCGAGAACTCGATTCCGCGGGACATGCGAAGGTCGGCGGAGTAGTTGTCCCAGGTCTGGAGCCAGGGGAAGTCCTGATGGCGGAACACGTAACCGAGGAGTAGGCGCTTGGCCCGGTTCAGGGCGGTGACGAACTGGTGTTGACGGTTCGTGTCCATCAGGCTCGTGGTGTGGTCGAGGCTGTTGGGTTGCGGCGGCACACCCCGGACATCGACCAGGCCGCCGGCCGCCGCAGGCGCCCAAGGCCAGGCGAAATCAGCGCCCGGGACCAGCCGATGAGGGACCCTTCGCCCTTTGTGGGGGCGCACCTGCGAGCGGGCGGCGGAAAGATCCACCACGGTCTCCTCCGGCGCGAGGAAGGGGGACCCGATCGTGGCGTGCTCGGCCCATA
>CAYRPT010000455.1:0-1693 GCA_964425895.1 uncultured Solibacteraceae bacterium
CTTGTGTGAGAATCCATCCCCTCCTTCAGGCTCATCTTGTATGAGATAAGACTCGGGCGGGGGCGCGGGTCGCGTACCTGTTACAATGCCCACCATGCCCGGCGGCCGGAAACTCAAGAACCTGAAGTGGTGGATCTGCACGCTTCTGTTCCTCGCCACGCTCATCAACTATCTGGACCGGCAAACCCTTTCGGTGGCCACGCCGGAAATCGCCCGGGAGTTCAGCCTCACCAACCAGGACGTGGCGTTCATCAATAACGCGTTCACGGCGGCCTACACGGTGGGCCAACTTCTCACCGGGCGGCTCATCGACGTGCTGGGAACGAGGATGGGCTTTCTCCTGATCATGGTGGTGTGGTCGGCCGCCGGCGTGTTGTGTTCCACCGCCCGCGGGACGGCGAGCCTCAGCCTGTTCCGTTTCATCCTCGGCTTCGGGGAGGCCGGCAACTGGCCGGTCAGCGTGAAGGCCGTGGCGGAGTGGTTTCCCGCCCGCCTGCGGAGCATGGGAGTGGCCTACTTCTCCAGCGGCTCCGGCGTGGGCGCGATGCTGTCACCCATCTTGATCGCCCAGATCATTATCTGGGCCGGCTGGCGCGCCTCGTTCGTCGTCATCGGAGCCCTGGGCTTTCTCTGGGTCCCGCTGTGGCTGTGGTTCTACCGGAGCCCGCGGGAACACTGGCTGATGACACCGCAGGAACTGGCCGAGGTCGAACCGGAAGGGGGCCGCGGCCGGGGGGGCGCCGCCTCGGGCCGCCGCTCGATTCTGCGCGAATGGGCTGGATTGCTGCGGTATCGCCAGGTTTGGGGCGTCTTCTTCGTCCGTTTTTTTTCCGACTCGGTCCTTTGGTTCTATATTCAGTGGCTGCCGAAATATTTCGCCGACGAGCGCGGATACTCCATGCAGGAGATCCGGGACCATCTCTGGATCGTGTTCCTGCCGACAACGTTCGCGGCGCTGCTCGGCGGAGGAGCATCGAGCCGGCTGATCCGCAAGGGCTGGACGGTGGATCGGGGCCGCAAGACCGTGATGCTGGTGACGGGGCTCACGATGACGGCCTCGCTGCCCGTGGGCTTCGTCGGCAGCGACCTGGCCGCCATCCTGCTGTGCGCCACGGCGCTGCTGGCCTTCTACGCCTATTCGGTGAACACGCTCACGCTGCCGGCGGACCTGGTGCCGGCGCGCCTGGTAGCGAGCGTCTCCGGGCTGTCGGGCATGGGAGCGGGCATCGGGAGCGTCTGCTTCACCTACGTGGTGGGGCGTTTGGCGGATGCGCAGTCCTTCACGCCGGTGTTCGTGCTCGTGGGATTGCTGCCGCTCGCCTCGCTGGCGATGCTGTTCTTTGTGACCGGCCGGATTCAGCGGATCATTCCGGAGTGAGGCCACGGTTCCGCCGGGGACCGCGTCATGGAACCGCGGCGGCCGGCTCCGGAACGCCCGGAGCCTTCCGGGCCTTGCGATACGGCTCGGCCTGACGGCTGCCGGGATTCCATTCCGGGGGACGTTCGGCTGAGGCGATTCGCAGCACGCCGAGAGCAACCAGGCGCGTGACGGCGGCCATGTTTTCGTAGTCGATCTTATCCCAATGGTCGCCGGGGCCGTGATAGTCCGGAAATCCGTACGTGACGCTGAGGGTGTGGGCCGGCACGCCCTCCTGCGCCAGTCGCAACAGCGGCTGGCAGGCCTCGGCGACGT
>CAYRPT010000455.1:1703-4303 GCA_964425895.1 uncultured Solibacteraceae bacterium
CTCAGGTTGTCGCTCGCGCGGAAATAGGCGTTTCCGTGGCGCGGGTTGTCTTCCACGGCGACGCCCGCGGCCCGTCCGGCGTCGCGAAGAATCCGGCCGAGGTCGGAGTACTCGAATCCGGTCAGCCAGGCGCGGCGGATCCGCGGACCTTCGTCCGAGTCCGTGCGGCCGGTCTGTTCGAGGTTGATGTTGGCTACCGTGCTCGCGAGCGGGAACACCGGGTGGCGGACGTAATACCCGGCGCCGCGAAAGCCCTTCTCCTCTCCGAAGAAGGCGGCGAACACCACGCTCCGCGGCGGCCGCCCGCTCAGCGAAGCGAGGGCGCGCGCGGTTTCGACGAGGGAGGCCACGCCGCTCGCGTTGTCGTTCGCGCCGTTGTAAATCCGGTCCCCTTCCCCCAACGGAGCCACTCCGACGTGATCATAGTGCGCCGAAACGAGCACCGCCGTCTCCCGGAGCTTCGGGTCGCTGCCGCGCAGCACGCCGACCACGTTCTTCAGACGGACCGGCTCGGGCGCGCGAGGCTCGCAGCCCGCCGTAAGGCGGATCGGACCCGGCTCATCCATGGCCGCGGCCACCAGCTCCCCCCGCGCGGCGATCACCGGAAAGGACGGCCGGGGCGGGTTCTCCGGGTCGATGAGCCGGGGCCGCCGCAGGTGGTCGAGGACGTGGCCGGACGGGTCCGCGATTAGCAGCAGCGCGGGACGGCGGCTGCCGACTGCGCTCCGCGCCCGGTTGTACCGGCGGTGAGCTTCCTCGGGACCAATCCGCTTCCCCGGCCGCGACAGGATGAAAGCGACCACTTTCCCGTCAATTTCGGCCTCCCGCAGGCGGTCGAGTTCCCCGGCTTTCACCACGAGCGGTTCCTCGGACTCGAGGCGCACCGCGCTACTGGCGTCGGCGGCGAGGTCTATGGCCGCAGCCCGCACGAGCCGTCCGGCGGAGTGGATCGTCAACGCGAGCTCCGCGCAAGAACCGTCAACCACCTGCCAGTGCGCCGTCTGGAAGTAGCCCTCGCCGCCGGGCTCCAGCCCGATGGCGCGGAACTGCGCGGCGATATACTCGGCGGCGATATCGAGGCCGCGGGACGGCGTGTCGCGCCCCTCCAGCGCATCGGCGGCGAGGAACGAAACATGTCCCTTGAGCTGCCCGGCGGATATGCGCTCAAGGGCTGCGCTCCACGCGGCCGGTACCTCGGCGGCCAGACAGACAACGGCGACGGCGGCCGCGAGGGCGCCGTAACGCGCACCGGCGAGGGCGGCCCTCCAATACGGCGGCAGCGTGGTGCGCTCCGCGACGGGCCGGCATTGCCGGCTCACCAGTTGAGCCTCCAGAAAAACCATCCCAGCCCGAATGCCAGCAGCAGGGCCGCGGTGACGGGCACGACGCGAAGGGCCGCCGCCGGCGCTCTCAGCCGCCGCCACACGAGGCCGAGCAAGCCAAGGGCCAGGAGATCGACGAAGATGGCGCCGCCGAGAACGCGCCAGGCCGCGAACGCACTCTCCCGCAGAAACAGCGCCAGGTAGAGGCCGTGGAAAAGGCCGAGGACACCCACCACCACCCAGCGTTGCCCGGCCTGTGGAAGCAGCAGCACCTCAACCGCCAGGTAGGCGATGGTCAGCGCGGCCGCCGCCTCGACGAAGCGCGGGGCCGGACGCCATCCCACCACGGGAAGCAGCAGACAGGCCAATGCCTGCCCGGCCAGGAACATCAAGACCAGGGCCGCGAATTCGCGATCCGTGCGTCCGGCTATCACCATCGCCACCAGGAAGAGCAACGAAGCCAGGCCGGCCACCGCGCGGCGCGCACCCGCGCCGCCCTCGCGCGCGAGCAGATCCCACCAGGTGGGCGGAATGAAGTTGAGCTCGGCACGGGTGGCGGTCAAGTCGAACACCGCTTCGTCCGTAGTCCCCCCGCGCCGGGCCTTAAGGATGTGTACGTGGTTGGGAATCGTCACGGCGTAGAAGGTGCATTCGACTTCCAGCGCCGTGATTTCTTCGGGAAACTCGAAGCCGGCCTGGCAGACGTAAAGATCGTCGGCGCGGTCGTGACGGCAGGCGATGTCCCGAGGCGGGGCTTCCCGGCCGGCGCTGCGCAGATGAAAGCTGCGGAACAGGTCCGCCTGGGGATTCTCCATGTACTCGACTTCGTACCAGGGCATCCGCAGCTCGTAGCGCGCCCGGTTCCCCTCGACGTCCAGTGCCCCGGAACTGATGCTCACCATGTGCGCGCCGCCCGGACCCGCGGCCAGGCTGAAGAGAACCAGCCCCAGCGGGAATCGTCGCGGGCTACCGGCCACGCACCACGACCTTCCGGCGGCTCATCGGCCGGTCCGCGCCGGCGGCCGCCATCGCCTTCAGGAGCGCCGGCCCGGCGATCGCCGGAGCCGTGAGCCGCATCGCGTATGTCATCTGTCCCGCGGCCGGAATCTCGAACGGCCGCTCGGCCCGGACTCGCTCCTGGCCGTCCACTCCCTCCAGCGTCAACGTAAGACGCCCCGCGGCGGCGCGCTCACCGTCGTTGACGAGCATTACGGCGTACTCGCGCTCCTCGCCCGCCGTAATCTCTTCCTGCCAGAAGTTCAGGTAGATGCCCAAAGG
>CAYRPT010000456.1:0-4299 GCA_964425895.1 uncultured Solibacteraceae bacterium
TCGAACGCCATCGAGCTGATGCGCATCGTCGGCCTCGAGGTGTGATGCCCGCCCGTCCGAACGGCGTCCGCCTCAGAGCACCAGCATGCAGTCTCCGTAGCTGTAAAAGCGGTAACCCGAGGCGACCGCGTGGCGATAGGCCTCGAGGATCAGCTCCGTTCCCCCAAACGCGCAGACCAGCAGCAGGAGGCTCGAGCGCGGGAGGTGGAAATTCGTCAGCATGGCGCGGGTTACGCGGAACATGAAACCGGGGTAGATGAAGATATCCGTCTCGCCGCTGTCCCCCCGGGCGGCGGCTTCGAGCACCCGCACCGACGTCGTACCGACGGCGACGACCCGGCCGGCGCTCCGGATCCGGACGGCGGCCTCGGGGGGGATGTGGAAAGCCTCGAAGTGGAGCGTGGCCTCTTCGACGGCATCGGCATGGAGCGGCTGGAAGGTTCCGAGGCCGACGTGCAGCGTAACGTAGGCTACGTCCGCGCCCCTTCCGCGGCAACGCTCCAGGATCTCCGGCGTGAAGTGCAGCCCCGCGGTGGGCGCGGCCACCGACCCGCGCTCGCGGGCGAACACCGTCTGGTAGCGCCGCCGGTCCTCCGGCGTGTCCGGCCGGCGGATGTACGGCGGCAGCGGCACGTGCCCCAGCGCGTCGAGGCGCGCGTAGATATCTCCTTCGCAGAGAAAACGGACCGTGCGCTCGCCGAACTCTCCGCGGCCGACGATCTCCGCGTCGAGCCCCGGGCCGATGTGGATCACCTCGCCGACTCGCATCTTGCGTCCGGGCCGCACCAGCGCCTCCCAGGTGAGGGCGTCGGCGGACAGGGGCTGCAGGAGGAAGACTTCCACGCGGCCGCTCAGGTTCTGCCACCGTTTCGGGTTGTGGCGGCCGACCGGAAGCGACTTCACACCCTGGCGCCGCCCGTAGAGGCGCGAAGGAATGACCTTGGAGTCGTTCAACACGAGGCAGTCGCCCGGGCCGAGGAACTCGGGGAATTCGCGGAACGTGCGGTCCTCCCACCGCTGCGCCTCGCGATCGACCACCAGCATCCTGGATGCGGCGCGGTCGTCGAGCGGCCGCTGGGCGATGCGGTCCGGCGGCAGGTGGTAGTCGAAATCGGCGAGATCCATGAGCGGCCCATCGGTAGAATAGCAACTTGAAGATTCTGGGCATCGAGACATCCTGCGACGAGACCGCCGCCGCGGTGGTGGAGGACGGGCATCGGATCCTCTCCTCGGTGGTGGCGTCGCAATTGGACGTGCACGGGCGCTACGGAGGCGTCGTGCCCGAGCTGGCCTCGCGGGAACACCTGCGGGCGATTGTGCCGGTGGTGCGCGAGGCGCTCGAAGTGGCCGGGTGCCGGTATGCGGACGTCGCGGCGGTGGCGGCCACGGCGGGTCCGGGGCTCGCCGGATCGCTGTTGGTCGGCCTGACCTTCGCCAAGTCGCTGTGCTTCACGCACGGGCTGCCGTTTCTCGGAGTGAACCACTTGGAGGGCCACATTCACGCGGTGCTGCTCGAGGCCACGGCGCGCGGCGAGACGGTCGAGTTTCCGGCGCTGGCGCTGGTGGTCTCCGGCGGCCACACGCACCTGTTCGAGGCGGCCTCCGGGGTGAGCTACCGTCTGCTGGGCAGGACACGGGACGACGCCGCCGGCGAAGCCTACGACAAAGTAGCCAAGCTGCTGGGCTTCGGATATCCCGGCGGTCCGATCATCGACCGGTTGGCCGCGTACGGAAATCCGCGCGGGTTCCGGTTTACCCTCGCGCGCATGAAGGGCAATGCGCTCGATTTCAGCTTCAGCGGCTTGAAGACCGCGGTGCTGCGCTGGTACGAGCAACGCGGCATGGAGGAGGAAGTCGAGGTGCGGCGCCAGTTGCAGCGGCGCATCGCCCGGCCCACCATCGAGGAGTGGCTGGCCGTCACGCCGAAGGGGACGCTGGACCTGCTGGCGTCCTTCCAATTCACGGTGATCGAGGAGCTGTTGCGCCGGGTAGCCGCGGCGGCCGAAGAGACCGGCGCGCGCGCGATCATCATCTCCGGTGGCGTGGCTTCCAACGCTGGATTGCGGGAGGCGGCGCGTTCGTCGCGGTTGCTTCTCCCGGTGTTTTTCCCCGGCGCTGGCCTGGCCACCGACAACGCGGCCATGATCGCGGCGGCGGCCTACCCGCGCCTGATAAACGGCCAATTGTCCGATCTGTCGCTCAAAGCCAGCGCCAATCTGAGCCTGGCGTGAAAGGAGGACTCCCCAATGCCGAGACGATCGTGTTGGCTCGCGTTGGTTCTCTGGGTCGCGATCGCCGCCGCGCTGCCGGGCGCGGTGCGGAAGATCCAAGTCGCCGAGCGATCCGAGGTGCTGGGCGGGCGTCCGTTCGGCAAGGCGGGGGCTTATGAGCGGATCGCCGGCAGGGTGGAGTTCGCGGTGGATCCCAAGATCGCAGCCAACCAGATCATCTGCGACATCGGTCTGGCGCCGGTGGACGCCGAGGGCCGGGTGGCGTTTTCGGCGGACCTGTTCGTGCTCCGGCCCCGCGACGCCGCCAAGGGCAACGGGATCGTGCTCTTCGAAGTGCTCAACCGGGGCAACAAAGGCATGGTCCGGCTCTTCAACCTCGCCAAGGGAAGCAACGACCCACGTTCGGCGGAGGAGTTCGGAGACGGCTTCCTTCTCGAGCGGGGTTACACGCTGGTTTGGCTGGGCTGGCAGGCGGATGTGCCCCTGGAGGCGGGTCGGATGCGGCTTCGCACGCCCATCGCGCGGAATCTCGACGGGTCGCCGGTCACCGGGCTGGTACGGGCCGATTTCGTACCGCCGGTCCGCGAAACGGTTCACTCGCTGGGCGACCGCAACCATATTCCCTATGCCGTTCTCGATCCGAAGGATGACGTGGTGCGGTTGACCGTGCGCGACCGGGCTGACTCGCCGCGGCGGGTCATCCCCCGTGACCGCTGGAGCTTCAGCGACGAAGGCACGGCCGTAGCGATGGAGTCGGGATTCGAGCCGGGACAGATCTACGAGGTGGTGTACCGGGCAAAGGATCCGCCGCTCGTGGGGCTGGGGCCGGCGGCGATCCGCGATCTGATTTCGTTTCTCAAGTACGCCCGGCGCGACGGCGGAGCGGCGGCGGGGCTGGAAGGCCGGACCAAGCTGGCTCTGGGCTTCGGGATCTCGCAGAGCGGCCGGTTTCTGCGCACGTTCCTCTACTACGGTTTCAACCAGGATGAACAGGGACGGAAGGTGTTCGACGGCGTCTGGGCGCACGTCGCCGGGGGCGGGCGCGGCAGCTTCAATCACCGCTTCGCGCAGCCCTCGCGCGACGCCCATCCGCACATGAACTTCTTCTACCCCACGGATATCTTCCCGTTCACCGACGCGTCTCAGGAAGATCCCTCGACCGGCCGGAAAGGGGGGCTGCTCGAGCGCGCCCGGCGCCACGGCGTCGTGCCGAAGATTTTTTATACCAACGGCTCGTACGAGTACTGGGGGAGGGCCGCATCGTTGATCCACACGACGCTGGATGGGCGAGCCGACGTTCCCCCGGCGCCCGGCACGCGCATTTACCTGCTGGCGGGAACCCAGCACGGCACGGCGGAGTTTCCCCCTTCACGCCAGGGCGTGCGGTACTTCTCCAATCCCGCGGACTACCGTTGGCCGATGCGCGCGCTGCTGGCGGCTTTCGAACGCTGGCTGACCCAGGACGTGGAGCCGCCCCCATCGCGTTATCCGCGGATCTCCGACGGCACACTGGTTCCTCTCGAAAAAGTGAGGTTTCCGGCCATTCCGGGAGTACGCTTCCCGGACCGCATCCACCGCGCCTGGCGCGCCGATTACGGGCCGGATTTCCATTCGGCCGGTGTCGTGACCAAGGAGCCGCCGGCAATCGGCGAAGCCTACGGCGTGCTCGTGCCGCAGACGGACTCAGACGGCAATGAACTGGCCGGGATCCGCCTGGCGGTGGCGCGGGCGGCGCTGGGGACGTTCACCGGCTGGAACTACCGGGCCGAGGAGATCGGCGCGCCCGGGGAACTGGCCGATATGATCGGGGGCTATTTCCCGTTTCTCCGGACGGAGGGCGAGCGGGCGGCGTCCGGCGATCCGCGCGCGACGGTCATGGAGCGATATGGCGGCCGTGACGACTACCTCGCCAAGGTGCGGGCGGCCGCGGAGGCGCTCGTCAAGGAAGGTCTTGGGCTGCCGGGCGACGTGGAGCGCATGGTGGAAGGCGGCGCCAGGCAGTGGGAGTTCGTGCTGAGCGAGGGTTCGCGGTAGCCGAAGCCGGGCGGTGGCTGGGTTGAGCGGATGG
>CAYRPT010000457.1:0-4290 GCA_964425895.1 uncultured Solibacteraceae bacterium
TGAGTTGTTCGGGCCCCTGCATCTGTATTGGGCTGCTATCCCGGGAGTCATCATGGCGGGCCTTCTGACGGCCACGCTACCCGCGCCGGTCCGGCCTGTCCAGCCGGCCACCGGCCGAGTTCAGATCGAAGCTCTGGCCAGCGTTTGGAAGCCGTTGACAATTCTGTACTTCCTGGTCTTCATCCGGTCGATACTTCAGGTGGTCTTCGCCCAGTTTCTCCCGCTCTACCTTCACCTGGAGCGCGGGCTGCCTCTATCCACCGCTAACTACACACTGAGCTTCTACCTGGCTTCGGGAGCCTTGGGAGGGTTCGTCGGGGGTCACCTTTCTGACCGCCTCGGCGGGAAAACCGTGATTCTGATCTCCATGGCGGGTTGTCTGCCTTTTCTGGCAATGTTCTTCCTGGGGTCGGGCGCCCTTGCGGCCGCCAGTCTGGCGGCCGGCGGCTTGATCCTCTTTTTCACAGTTCCGGTGAATATCGTTATGGCACAAGAGCTTGTTCCGTCGCAAGGCGGAACGGTTTCCGCGCTCATGATGGGCTTCGCCTGGGGGATGGCGGGCGTCATCTCGATTCCGCTGGTAGGATGGGCGTCTGATCTCTTCTCGATGCACCAGGTGCTGTTTTCCCTTCTCGTATTTCCCATCGTGGGCTTTGCATTGGCTTTGAAGCTGAGGACGTCATGAGCATGCGCGGCGCGGTTTGTCTGCTTAGCGGGGGGCTCGATTCCTCGACGTGCCTCGCTTATGCGATCCGTGAGGGATTTGAATGCTATGCCCTTTCATTTGATTACGGCCAACGGCATAAGGTGGAGCTTGAGGCTGCCCGGCGCGTAGCTCAGGCGCTCGGCACGGCGGAACACAGGGTGGTGACGATCGACCTTGCGGGTTTTGGGGGGTCCGCTCTGACGGGGAATCTGGAGGTGCCGAAACGCCGGCCGGCATCCGAGATCGGCCGCGGGATTCCTGTTACCTACGTTCCGGCGCGGAACACAGTCTTCCTGGCGCTGGGATTGGCCTGGGCGGAGGTGCTTGGGGTAGGGGATCTATTCATCGGCGTGAATGCAATAGACTACTCGGGTTATCCGGACTGTAGACCCCAGTTTCTGGAGGCGTTCGAGCGGCTCGCGAGTCTCGCGACGAAGGCCGGCGTCGAGGGGCGGATTCATACCAGGGTCCACGCGCCGTTGATTCGGCTGTCCAAGGCGGACATCATCCGCCTCGGAGTAGAGCTGGGTGTAGATTTCAGGCTCACCCATAGCTGCTATGACCCGTATCCGGACGGCCGTCCTTGCGGCGCCTGTGACTCCTGCCTGCTAAGGAGGAAGGGGTTCGAGGAGGCGGGAATCCGGGATCCTCTCGACTGAGGACCGTCCACCGACGGCGCGATGCGAATCGCCGAGCTGTTCTACTCCATCCAGGGCGAGGGGATACTGACCGGTGTTCCGTCGGTGTTCATCCGCACAAGCGGCTGCAACTTGCGTTGCGTATGGTGCGACACGCCTTACACTTCCTGGTCACCGGAGGGCGAGGAGATGAAGCTCGAAGCCATCCTCGAATACGTGCGCGCCCATTCCAAGGGCCACACTGTCGTGACGGGCGGGGAGCCGATGATCGCGCCGGACATCGTGCCTTTGACCGAAGGCTTGCGGGGGCTCGGCGAGCACATCACCATCGAAACCGCAGGGACGATCTATGCCCCGGTGACCTGCGACCTGATGAGCATCAGTCCGAAGCTGGCCAACTCGACGCCATGGGACCGGGACGCGCGGATCGCTGCGAAGCATGAAGCCAATCGCATTCAATTGGATTCGCTGCAAAAGCTGATACGCAACTTTAATTTTCAATTGAAGTTCGTGGTCGCTGACCAGGGAGACATAGACGAAGTCCGCCGCTTGGTTACGGCTCTCGATGCCCCGGCGGACCGGGTTGTGCTGATGCCGGAAGCGGTAACGGCGGAAGTCCTGAACGAACGCGGCCGTTGGCTGGCCGAGATCTCAAAGCAGGAGGGCTTCCGCTTCAGCACCCGGCTGCATATCGAGCTGTGGGGCAACCGGCGGGGTGTGTAGCGGAAAGACCGGCGTCATTCGAGCGCAGGCGCGGCCGGGTTAACCCCTATCGTCTGCACCGGCTCGGTCCTCCCGGCTTCTCCGCTTCGGACGAGGACGAAGCGGTAGAGGACCGGAGCCACCAGTTCGTTGACGGTGACGACCCCGAAAATCAGGGCGCTGGCATCGGCGCCGAATTCGGGGAACGTCCGGGCAAACAGCAGGGCCAGCGCGAGGGCGAGACCGGCCTGGGGAACGAGGCCGAAGCCCGCGTACCGCCTGATGGTCTCGGGGGCGCCGGCGGCCCGAGCCCCGATCCGCGCTCCGCCCAGCAGACCGGCGGCGCGAACCAGGACGAAGAGGAGCACGGGCAGACCGAGGTGCGCCAGGGCGTCCAGGTGGAGCGTTGCCCCCGCCACGGAGAAGAAGGTCACGTAAACCGGCAGCGAGCCTCCCTCCACGCTCTCGTGCAGCCGGTGGCCGTACGTGGTGGCGTTGCAGATGAAGATGCCGGTAACGAGCGCGACAATGAGCGGGTCCAGGTGGATCCGCTGACCGACCTCGGCCGCCAGAAACCCGATCATCACCACGAAAAGCGCGCCGCCGGCGTCGACATATCGCAAGAACGCCGCCACCAGAACTCCGACCAGCAGGCCTACGGCGATGGAACCGAAGATCTCCCAACCGATACCGAGCACGGTGTCCGCAATGTCGGCCGTGCCGCTGATCGCCGCCTGCGACAGCGCGCTGGCCACCGCGAACAGCATGAGGATGACCACCTCCGAGAGGACGACCACGCCAAGAACGGTCCGGCTGAGCGGTCCTTCGGCTTCGGTTTCTTTCCGCAAGGCAACAACCACCGCGGGTGACTGAGCCGCCATGGCGACCGCCAGGGTCAACGAAACGGCCAGCAACTGGACCTGGTCCAGGTCTCGGGCGAATGGCAACAGCGGATGCACGAAGTAGACTGCGGCCGTCAGCAGCGCAATGGTCCCCACCACGGCCACTCCGGTGATCCAACGGATTACGCCCAGCAGCGGCCGCAGCGTGCGGAACTCGAGTTCGCTGCCGGCGGTGAGAGCGATGAGAGAAATGGCGACGCCGTTGAAAACCCTAAGGTCCACCAGCATTCGGTGGGTCACCAGGTCGGCGACGGCGGGACCGACAACCACCCCGGTGATCAGGTAACCCGTCAGCTTGGGCAGCCGAAGATCCTTGAACAGGGTTCCCACGAGATAAGCCGTCAGCAACAGGAACCCGGCCGCCAGCACGGTGCCCCCCGCCCCCGCTCCGGCGCCGGTCTGCGGGTCGAAGCTCCGAGCCGCGTGCATGAGAGCCACCAATATGGAGACCGATACGATCCGCATGGCTTCAGGCTCCGGGACCTCCCGCCACGATCGGCGGCGCCTCCGCCAGCGGGCCTCCCGCCGCTTCGTCCGGGGGAGCGCTGCGCCACATCAGGCCTTCGGCGATCTCCGTCACCACCGCCGCCGTCAGGATGGCGGTCACCATCCAGGCGACACTGGGCGTGCGGTAGAGGTCATAGGCGCTCATGATGACCGCGATGGAAGGGCCGCCCACCGGCGCCAGAATCAAGCTCCGCCGCTCGGTGGCGGAGAACCCGCGCGAGGCCACCGCCAGTCTCGAGCCAAAGGCCACGTACTTGCCGGCAAATCGCCCGGCCACCACCAACGCCGCCATCACCCATCCCACCCAGTTGTCGTAACGCCACATCGCGCCCGCCAAGATCAGGAAAAGGTAGAAAACAGGGCGCTCGACACGCGCCAGCACGTCGGCGACAACCTGCTTGCCGTCGTACGGCACGCTGGCCGACACCAGCCCGGCGATGAAGCACACCGACATGGTCGAGAGCCGGAGGAAACTCGACAGCCCGGCGGTGAAGGCGATGGAGCCCAGCAGAGCCAGCGCGAACTGCGGGCCGGCGCCGATCGAACGAAACAGGAAGGTGGTTAAGGCTCCCATCGTCAGCCCGAGACCGAGCGTCAGGAAGAGCCAGGCGGTGCCGGGCAGCTCCCAGGCCACGGTCCCCTCGGGTGGCCGGAAGTAAACCGAAATCAGCAACAACGCGAGCAGCAGCGCAATCAGCTCGACGTGAAGGTAGCGGCCGATCTTCTGGAGGGAATCCCCCACGGCCAGGCCCTTGATGCGAAACGTGGCGGCCGACACGCTGCCCGCGCTGCCCGCGAGGCCGAGCAGCAGCAGGTCCCGGACGGGTCCGAGGTC
>CAYRPT010000458.1:0-4290 GCA_964425895.1 uncultured Solibacteraceae bacterium
AGTCGCGTGTCGATCCAAAGCTGCTCATGAGCCTGGTCCAATCGGTGAACGGCGCACAATTCACTCCGGCGGGAGTGCTCCGGCTGCCGACAGGCGCCGCCGAGACCCCTCGCGACCACCTGGAAGCGCTCGACCGGTATCTCAAGGTACTCCGTGGAAACGGACGCTGAACGGATGTGCCTTCGCCGGCGCGGGCCGGACGCTATAGAATAGGGGAATCGCCTCCACTGGGAACGGGATGAAACTCAACAGCTACACCATCACACAGGGACGGGACCGGGCCGGCGCGCGCGCGATGCTCAAGGCGATCGGCTTCACCGACGACGACCTGAGGAGGCCCGTGATCGGCGTCGCCAACACCTGGATCGAAACAATGCCGTGCAACTTCGAACTTCGGGAGCTGGCGGTCCACGTGAAAGACGGTATTCGCGCCGCCGGCGGCACGCCCATGGAGTTCAACACGATTGCGATCAGCGACGGGGTGACCATGGGCACCGAGGGGATGAAGGCTTCGCTGGTCAGCAGGGACCTGATTGCGGACTCGATTGAGCTCCTGGCGCGGGGCCACATGTTCGACGGCATCGTTGCTTTGGTGGCCTGCGACAAGACGATTCCGGGCGCGGCGATGGCCCTGCTGCGGTGCAACGTGCCGGGCGTCATCCTCTATGGGGGTACGATCCTCCCGGGGAAACACGACGGCAAGGACATCACCATCCAGGATGTGTTCGAGGCCATCGGAGCGAATGCCGCCGGACGCATCAGCGACGCGGAACTGCTGGCCATCGAGAACGCCGCCTGTCCCGGGGCCGGCGCCTGCGGGGGACAGTTCACGGCGAACACCATGGCCACGGTGATGGAGGTCATCGGACTCTCCCCCTTCGGCACCGCCTCGGTTCCGCAGGTAGACATCCGCAAACATGGGGCGGCCGTCCGCTGCGGACAGGTGGCGGTCGAAGCGGTAAAGAGGGGGCTGAAGCCGCGCGACATCGTGACCCGCACCGCGATCGACAACGCGATCGCCTCGGTGGCGGCCACCGGTGGTTCGACTAATGCCGTGCTCCATATGCTGGCCATGGCCCGAGAGGCGGGTGTCCCATTGAACATCGACGATTTCCAGACCATCAGCTCCCGGACCCCGCTGCTGGTCGATCTGAAGCCGGCGGGACGGTTTGTCGCGGTGGACGTGGACCGGGCCGGCGGTATCCCCGTGATCGCCCGGCGGCTGATCGAAGGAGGCTACATTGACGGCGGAGCGATGACGGTCACCGGCAGGACGCTCGCCGAAGAGGCCGCCGAGGCGAGCGAGACGCCGGGCCAGGAGGTCATCCGCCCGCTCGCGAATCCGATCAAATCGACCGGCGGACTGGTCATCCTTCGCGGGAGCCTGGCGCCGGACGGTTGCGTGATCAAGGTGACCGGCATCGGCCGCGGGCGGCACGACGGCCCCGCGCGGGTTTTCGATCGTGAGGAAGATGCCATGGAGGCGGTCACCCGCCGCTTGATCCGTGCCGGCGACGTCGTGGTGATCCGCTATGAGGGTCCCAAAGGAGGGCCGGGGATGCGGGAGATGCTGGGTGTTACCGGCGCGATTGTGGGCGCCGGACTCGGCGAATCGGTGGCGCTACTGACGGATGGGCGCTTCAGCGGCGCCACCCGTGGGTTCATGATCGGGCACGTAGCGCCCGAGGCCGCTGACGGCGGACCGCTCGCGCTCGTTCAGGAGGGAGATACAATCCACATCGATCTTGACAAGCGCGTCGTCGACCTTGACGTTCCACCCGTGGTGCTGGCCGAGCGCCGCTCTCACTGGCAACCGCCGCGTCCGAAATATACGACGGGGGTCTTCGCCAAGTACGTGAAAACAGTGTCGTCCGCGGCCGAGGGGGCGATTACAAGCGGCGCGTAGCGTCCGGCTCGGGAAAACGAGGGAAATCGTCTCAGGAGACGTGGGGCTCCACCATCTTCTCGACGTCGGATTTCCCGATCGCGCCCACCCGCTGCTCCACCACCTGGCCACCCTTGAAGAGCAGCAGCGTCGGAATACCGCGGATGTCGTAACGCATCGCCGTACCTCCGTTATGGTCGACGTCGAGCTTGCCGACCTTCAACTTACCTGCGTACTGCGCGGCGACGGCGTCCACGGTCGGGGCCATCATGCGGCAAGGACCACACCATTCGGCCCAGAAGTCGACGAGGACAGGGACCTCGGAGCGCAGCACGTCCTGATCAAACTCCGCGTCCGTAAAGGTCAAAGTATGTTCGGATGCCATTGATCTTTCTCTCCAAGCGATAAAGATGAAGATGAGTGCAGAAAGGATTCACCGCTCGTCGGGATGCCCCCGGGAACGAGGGCGAGCCGGCCTTCCCGGAGACAGATTCCCCGGCTCTTCAGGCCGCGAGGATTCCGTCCACCTTGTCGAGGCCCATCTCCTCGATTTCCTTCATGTAGACCCGGCGCCCTTCATCCATCGCCTTGTTGGACAGCATGACGGCGGTGGAGTCGGCCAACCCCAGCTCCAGATCGGCCACCGGACGCTTTCCGGTGCGCACGCAGTCGAAAAAGCTGAGCAGCTCCGTGTCCACCGGGTTGCGCTCCTCGGGCACCATGACGCCTTTCTGGTAGAGCCACATCTTCGCGTATTTCAGCTCCCGCGCCAGGAAGGAATCGCGGTCGGAGATCTCTTCGCCCTCGAAGATGATGGGGAAGCCACGCTGACCCTTGCCCGTACTTACCAGCGACGCGCCCGCCGGCGTAGCCTTCTTCTCGCCCGCGGCCTCCGCTTTCTTCAGCTCCTCCGGCCGCGGTTCGTAGAACCACATACCGAGAGCGGGTTCGTTGTCCGTGCCGACCGTGATGTGAATGGTGCCTTCGGTTCCCATGATGATCTCACCGAACTCCGTGCGTTCGCCATGGAATAGCGAAAGGTGATTGTTCGTCGAGATCGACGAGTACATGAGTTTCCGGCCGCGAGGATAGCTGTAGATGAGCTGGATGTTGTCGTAAACGTCCCGCCCGTCGTGCATGAAATCCAGACTGCCAACGCCGACCACGAACTCCGGCTCGGATCCGAACATCCAGGTAGCGACGTCGATCTGGTGGGAGGCGAGCTCGGCGGTTAGCCCGCCGGAATACTCACGGAACAGGCGCCAGTTACGTTCGCGCTGGTTGGCCGGGTACTGCTTCATCGTCCATCCGGGATTCCGGTGCCATTGCGCACGGACGTGCGTGACGTCGCCGAGGACGCCTTTCTCGATCATCTGCCTGGCTGTTTGGTAAAAGCGGCTATACCGGCGCTGCAGGCCGGTCTGAAGCACCTGCTTGGGATGCTCCGAGCACAACCGGCGCAGCCCGTGTACCTCTTCCGGCCGGAACACCAGGCTCTTCTCACACAGCACATGCTTGCCCGCCCGCAGGGCATCCCGGGTGATCGGAAAGTGCAGATAAAGGGGGACCGTGACGATCACGGCGTCCACATCTTTCCGCGCCAGTATCTCGCGGTAGTCCCTGAAACCTTCAGGCTTGTCCTTTGAGGTTTCAATGGCGTTCTTGAGCGCCTCATCCGCCACATCACATACGGCCACGCACTTGCCGCCGTCGAGCCCGTTGAAGTGCCGGATCAGATATGTGCCGCGGCCCCCGGTGCCGATCACCGCGAAGTTGACCACGTCACTCGCGGCATGCACTCTCTCAACGGCGGGCGCTCCCCGGAGCCTCTCGGCAGCCGCCAGGGCGGTGGCGGCTCCCGCCATCTTCATTGCGTCACGCCGCGTGACGTCACTCGTCTGCGACATAAATGCACCTCTCTTCCGGCTCGGCCAATCGGATGAAAACCTACCACGAGTCTATCCGCTTCCCGCCAACGATTGCAATGCGTCGCCGCTCCCCGCGGCCGTACCCGGGGAGGCCAGGCGGCCCATCCCATTTCCGGATCGAGCGGCCGTCGCAACCGTGGCGCTCGATGTAGAATCTACGGCATGGGCAAATATCCTATCCTGACTGTTTTGGCTTTCGTGATCCTGGCGGCCGGCTGCGCGCAGCAGCAGCCTACCGCCCCGGCACAACAGGAGGAACCGGCTTTGGGCGAGATTCTCAGATTGGACCCGGCGATGGATACCATCGCCCCCGCGGGTGCGAAGATCGAGAAGTTGGCGGAGGGCTTCCTGTTCACCGAGGGACCCGTCTGGATGCCGGATGGCTTTCTGTTGTTCAGCGACATACCGGCCAACGTGATCCGCCGGTGGTCGGCGGACGGCCAGGTCAGCGTGTTCCTCGAGAAAAGCGGCTACGAC
>CAYRPT010000459.1:0-4281 GCA_964425895.1 uncultured Solibacteraceae bacterium
GCCACCTCCACCGCCACCACCTCGGCGCCCCGCAGCCGGTGGGTCAGATTCTCCACGGAGTCTTCCGCCACGACCCGTCCGCGGTTGATGATGATTACTTGCTCGCAGGTCTGCTCGACCTCCGGCAGGATGTGGGTGCTCAGGATGATCGTGTGTTCCCCGGCCAGGCCTTTGATGAGCTTGCGCGTCTCGTTGATCTGCTTCGGATCGAGGCCCGCGGTCGGCTCGTCCAGGATCAGAACGTCCGGGTTGTGAATGATGGCCTGGGCCAGCCCCACGCGCTGGCGGTAGCCTTTGGAGAGCTTGCCGGCGAGCTTGGTGCGCACGTCGCCAATGGCGCACCGCTCGAGCACTTCATCCACCCGGCGCCGAAGCTGCCCGCTGCCGATTCCTTTGATGCGCCCGACGAAATTGAGGTACTCGAGCACCTCCATTTCCGGATAGAGTGGAGGCGTCTCGGGCAAGTACCCGATGCGCTTCTTCACTTCGAGCGGCTGAGCGAGGACATCATGGCCCGCCACGGTCGCGCGGCCTTCGGTTGGCGGCATGAAGCAGGTAAGAACGCGCATCGTTGTTGTCTTGCCCGCTCCGTTGGGCCCGAGGAAGCCGACGATGCGGCCTTTTTCGACGGAGAATGAAATGTTATCGACGGCCACCGTTCGCGCGTATCGCTTCGTGAGGCCTTCCACTTGAATCATAGTCACTCCAGAATGGGCGCGCCGCTCAACTCCAGTGGGTGATGCCACGCCGCGGTTGGTGCGGGCAGGCCGCAATCTGGGCGCGGTGCGCTCTGCTCAAGGAAACTGAAGTTGTTTGTCGTGTCGGTTGGTCTGACCGGGCCTGCCGGATCCGACCATTGTCATGATAAAAAGCCGCCCGCGGGTCTGTCAAATCAACCATCCGGTGGGTCCGGTGGACCCGCGGGCGGTCACAGACCCATCAACTGGAACCCGGCGTCAACGAAGAGGATGTTCCCGGTGACCCCCCGGCCGAGGTCGCTCGCCAGGAACACTGCGGTGTCGGCCACCTCCTCGGGAGTGGTGTTGCGCCGGAACGGGGTGCGGTTGGCCACGCCCTCGAGGACCCTGGAGAAATCCTTGATTCCCCGCGCCGAGGCGGTCTTGATCGGACCCGCCGAGATGGCATTGACACGGATGTTCGCCGCCCCGAGGTCGCTCGCCAGGTATCGAACGCACGCTTCGAGCGCGGCCTTGGCGACGCCCATTACGTTGTAATTCGTGACCACGCGCGTGGATCCCAGGTAGGTCAGAGTCAGCATCGATCCGCCGGGGTTCATCAGCGGCGCCACGGCGTGCGCCACCGCCACCAGCGAATAGGCGCTCACTTCGTGGGCCAGGAGAAAGCCGCTGCGCGATGTTTCGACAAACGGCCGGCTGAGGTCCTCCCGGTTGGCGAAGGCGATGCTGTGGACCATGATATCGAGCCGGGCTCCTGCGGTGCGTACGGCCGCGGCCAGTCCGCCCAATTCGTGCTCCTGGGTCACGTCACAAGGGATCACGGCAGCCGCGCCGATCTCTTGCGCGAGTTCCTCGACGTTAAGCTTCTGCCGCTCGCCCTGGTAGGTCAGGATCACGCCGGCTCCTTCGCGGCGGTAGGCCTGGGCGATGGCGAACGCAATACTCCACCGGTTGGCCACCCCGAGGATCAGGGCGGTCTTCCCTTCTAGCAGTCCCGACATGAAGGGTCCATTGTACCGCACGGTGTTCGGGGCCCCGGAACCGGGCGGCCGCGGCCGGCTCGCTCACCGGCGGGGCCGATCGGGGGCTCGGCACGAGTTCAGGTTGCGGGGATAACCTCGTAGAATAGAATTTCGTCATTACCTTCTAGAGAGAGCGGAGCCTGCCTGCCCCCACGGGCGGCGCAGGAAGACGCCAGGGCGTTACAGAATGCCTCTTCCACAACGAAAACCGCAGCCTGAACCGCCGCCGCAACATCGGCCGGAACTTGTGCCGCCGCCGGGGCGGCCGCGTCGTGGTCCCAGGTGGCTTCTGGCCGCCTTGTTGCTCGCCGCTGCCGGTGCCGGGACCTGGTGGCAGCTCCAGCCCCAGCCCGGATTTGACGGGGGAGCCGGAGCCGGGGGGACGGCGGCGGCGCCAACGGCCCCGGTGGAGAACCGGAGGGTGGAACGAACCCTACGGATCACGGGAACCACCGCGGCCGAGAAGTACGTCAACATCATCAGCCCGCGAATGGAAGGGAGCCGGGGCCGCCGCGGCCGCGATGCCGGTGGGCAAATCGGCGTTCGGTCGAACGTGACGGTGAGTTCAACATCGTCGGTTGCCTCATCGTCGTCGATCTCGCAGTTGAGCCAGACCGGTCTGGTCGCCAGCTCGAGCGGAGCCGCCAGCCGCGGCGGAGGAACCAGCGGAACCAGCGCCACCGCCGGTGGTTCGCGCCTTGGATCTACTACCGGCCGCGTCGGCATGGGAGGCAGCAGTTCCGCGCGGTCGGGCAACGTTCAGCTAGCCGGTCAAGCCGCGGCCACGGCGATGGGCTCCTCGGGGCTGGGTTCCACCAGCAGCGGCCTGAGCGGCGGCTCCCAGGGACCGCCGGCCATCGGTGGGCGCCGGCGGGGCGATTTCCAAATGGTGCTTCAGAAGCTGACGCCGGCGGGCACGATCGTGAAACAAGGGGACGTCATCGCCGAGTTCGACCGTCAGTATATTCAGACACGCCTTGAGGACTACGAGGCGGCGGTCGTCATGCACAGCGCCAACGTGAGCAAGAGCAAGGCGGATGTTGAGGTCGTTCGCGAGGCGCACACGCAGACGGTCGAAGCAGCCCGGTCCGGCCTGGATAAGGCCCGTCTCGACATGCGTACCATTCCGGTGCTCTCTCAGATTCAGGCCGAGAGGACCCGGCTCGCGCTGGACGAGGCCAAAGCTGAATACCAGCAGCGCCTGGAAGAAGTGAAATTCCAGAGGATTTCCGAAGACGCCCAGGTCAAGGAGACGGAGCTGGATTTGCGGGAAGCGGCCGTGGAGCTCAAGCGGGCCGAGCTGAACGCGGAGAAACTCCTGGTCCGGGCGCCGATCGACGGGATGACGGTCCTGATGAACACCTTTCGGAATGGTGAGTTCGGACAGGTGCGGGAGGGAGACGAGCTGTGGTCCGGGCAGCCATTTCTCCAGGTGGTGGACCTGACGTCCATGGTGATCAACGCGACCGTCAACCAGGTCGATGCGGAGAAGCTGCGCATCGGTCAGCGGGCGCGAGTCACGTTCGATGCCTTTCCGGGCTTGGAGGCGCCCGCGCGTGTGTACTCCATCGGCACCGTAGCCAAGCCGCGGCAGTACCGGAAGGAATACGTGACCGAGATCCCCGTTCTGCTGAAGCTCGAGGGATCCGACCCGCGAATCATCCCGGATCTCACCGTGGCCGCCGATGTCGTCCTGGAAACCGCGGAAGAAGCGCCCGTGATTCCCCGCAGCGCTGTGTTTCGCGATGAGCCCGGCGGGCAGCCGTACGTCCTGGTGCGGGAGGACGCGGACTGGGTGCGCAGGGATGTGGAGCTGGGTGTCCAGGACCACCTGTCGGCGTCGATTCGCTCGGGGCTGAAGCCCGGCGAAGAGGTGGCCACCGCTCCGCCGGCACAAGAGAAAAGCAAGAACTGACTGAAGGGGGGTAGCAGCGCTGCGATGTCGAAAGATCTCAAACCGAAACAGCGTCTCGGGCAGGGACATGGATCCCGGAGGAAGAAGATCGTGGGATGGACGGCGCTGGCCGCGGTGCTTGGGGCGGCGGCGTGGGTGACAAACCGCTACACCGGCGAGACGAAGGTGGAGGTGCCGGTGGCGCGTGCCCGGACGGGCGAATTCGTGATCAGTGTCAAGACCCGGGGCGAGATCCGCAGCACGAAGTCGATGACGCTAGCGGCCCCGCAAGTGCCGGACCTCACCATCACTCGTCTGGTGCCGGCCGGTCAACGCGTCTCCAAGGGCCAGGTCGTTATTGAGTTCGATGCCGCCCAGAACGAGCAGTCCTTGCTCGAGCAAACCACGACCGTGCGCACGGTCGAGAGCGAAATCGTGCAGATGAAGGCCTCTCACACCATCACCGACGAGCAAGACGAGATGAACCTGATGACGGCCGAGTACAACGTGGAGCGCTCGAAGCTGGATGCGAGCAAGGCCGAGGTGATCTCGGAGATCGAAGGCGCCAAGTATCGCATTGACGTCGGGGTTTCCGAAGGCGAGCTGAAACTGCTGAAGACCGTTGCCGACTCTCATGACGTGGCGCAGGAGGCGGATCTCGAGCGGG
>CAYRPT010000460.1:0-4265 GCA_964425895.1 uncultured Solibacteraceae bacterium
AGGGTGTGAGCCTGGTACCGTGGCTCAAGAATCCGGAACTTGAAAAGGAGAGGCCCGCCCTGACCACGTACCAGCGGGGCAACCACTCGGTGCGCACGGAACGCTGGCGCTACATTCGCTACTTCGATGGCGGAGAGGAGTTGTACGACCACGACCGCGACGAAATGGAATGGACGAACCTGGCCGGCGATTCCAGCTATGACGATCTCAAGCGCCAACTGGCGCGCTGGATGCCGAGGACGAACGCGCCGGATTCGCCCATCGATGGGCGCGGCTAGCCGTCCGTCCCCGGCTTCTCACGGAAGGCTCCGTCGTATCCGTGCCGGCTCTAGGCGACGAATTTCTGGCCCTTGTGCCAGTCGGCGCCGCAGAGGCCGCCGCTCTGGAAAGCCTGCACCGTCCGGAGCACTTCGGCCGGGCTGCGGCCCACCTGAAGGTCGTTCACCGACACGGAACGGATGATTCCCTTGTCGTCCACGACCACGGTCGCGCGGAAGGCCGCGCCGAGATCTTCCTTCAGCACGCCAAACGCCTTCGTCACCGCGTGGGTCGTATCCGCGATCACGGGATGCGTGACACCGTCCGGGAAAAGCGATTTGTCCGCGAACCAGGCCTTATGAGAGAAGAACGAATCGGTGCTCGCTCCGATCACATGAATGCCTTCGGCTTCGAAGTCCTTCTTCAGCTTCTCGAAGCCCCGGATCTCCGTGGGACACACGAACGTGAAGTCCAGCGGGTACCAATAGAGGACATGCCACTTGCCGGCGTAGTCCTTGCTGGTGATCTCTTTCTGCTCGCCGTTTACATAGGCGACGGCTTTCCATTCAGGTGCCTTTTGGCCAATGACGCTCATAGGTGTGGGTTTTGCTCCTAAGTGAATGGGATGCGATGCCGTGGGCGCCGGTCGCAGCGAAAATCCCGGCCAAGCAAGATGCGCTCGAGGGCGGCCGTGCCGGTGTCCCGCCCGGCGCTGGAGCGCGTTCGATCCGCTCTCGGCTACCGCCGCACCGGCTCGATCCAGACTCTCTCGGCGGCGGGGCGCCCCAGGTGAACATCCGCGCTGTCAACCCGAAGGGTTACCGTGTGGTCGATGTTCCGGGAAACGAGATCGATCGCGGAGCCGGGCCGGATTCCCAGCGAGTCCAGGTATTCGAGCATTTCCCGGTCGCGCTCGAAGATGCCCGATACGCGGCCGCTCGATCCGGGCGCGACCTCGTCCAGAGGCAAGAGTCCCCGCAACCTACGGTCCTGCCGGCTGTCCACTCCCATGCGGTTCCCGTGCGGACAGACGTCGCTTGTCCCCAGTTTCTCGGTGAGCAGCCGCTCGAAGTCCTCCGACACGGCGTGCTCAAGGTGCTCGGCCTCCTCGTGGACCTTGTACCACTCCATGCCGAACACCTCGGTAAGCATCCGCTCGATAAGCTGGTGGCGCGTCAGCAGGCGGCTGGCGATCTCCCGTCCGGCGCCGGTAAGGGTAATCTGGCCGGACTTACGGACATGGATCAGCCCGTCCCGCTTCAGCCGGCGGATAGCCATCGTCACCGCCGGCGCTGACACTTTGAGCCAGCGCGCCAGGGTGGCCGCGATAACCGTCTCCCCTTCCGCCTCGGCTTCCAGAATCGCCTTGAGGTAGTTCTCTTTCGAGATGGTGATCTTCACCGTAACAGATTGTAACCCGGCAGGCTTGCGGCCCGGCGGTGGAACAGAGAGGATAGAAGGGCGGAGGACAAGTCAGACCGAAAGGAGTCCCGAGGGATGTGCTACAGGTCTGGCCGGTTGATCGCATGGTCCAGCCGGCTCCTCTTCTGCATGGTGTTTGTCCTCGGCGGGGCGGCGTTGCTGCGCGCCCAGCCGGAAACGGCGCTTGACCGTTATGTGCGGGCGCCGGATCCCGCCTATGTCCTCACCCCCAGGGAGTTCAAGAGCTACGTCACACCGACGCTGCTCGGTTCCTATTCCACCTTCGTGACGCGCCTTCAGACATTGAAGTGGCGGACGCGGGACGACGTGGAACCGGAGTTCTGGCAGCACTGGCTAACGATTGTGGTCCCGTCGAACCCCAGCCGGCCGCTGAGCACGACGGCGATCCTGATCATCAACGGCGGCGGGCGGAACGACGCCGAACCTGGCGAAGCACCAGCCGAACTTGGGCTGGCCGCCGTCACCGGCGGAATCGTAGTGGCGGAGGTGACCGCCATTCCGAATCAGCCACTGCGGTTCACGGACGAGGCAACGGCCCGCTCGGAAGACGCCATCATCGCCTACACCTGGGACAAGTTCTTCCGGACCGGTGAGGAGAGCTGGCCGGCGCAGATGCCGATGACCAAGGCCGCCGTCCGGGCGATGGACGCGGTCCAGCAGTTTCTCGAGGAGAACGGCCAGTTCCAGCACGTCGTCCGGGACTTCATCCTCGGCGGCGCGTCCAAGCGCGGGTGGACGGCCTGGTTGGCCGCGGCGGCGGATCCCAAGAAGCGGGTACGGGCCGTCGCGCCGATTGTCTTCGATGCCCTGAGAACCGAGGAGGCGTTCCGCCGGCACTGGCGTTCGTACGGTTTCTGGTCGTCCGCTGTCAACGACTACGAAGATGCCGGCATCTTCGCCTGGCTCGGCTCGCGGCCGGCGGCGCGGCTGATCTCGGCGGTCGATCCGTTTCAGTACCGGGAGCGCCTCGACATGCCGAAGTTCATCGTGAACGCGGCCGGGGACGAGTTCTTCGTACCCTCGGCCCAGCTCTACATGGATGGATTGCCGGGAGCGAACTACTTGCGCTATGTTCCCAACACCGGCCACGGCCTCGCCGGGGCCGAAAGCGACGTGATCGGCGGCGTGGTGAGCTGGGCTCAGGCGCTGATCGCGGGCACGCCGCTCCCCGAGTACTCCTGGGAGTTGCCGGCCGACGGCCGGATCATTTTGCGCACGCCGGGCCAGCCGTCGGCGGTGCGCCTGTGGCAGGCGACGAACGCCGCGGCGCGCGACTTCCGGCTGGAGACGACCGGCCCTGCCTGGACCAGCCGGGAGCTCGCCCCGAGCGCCCCCGGCGAGTACCAGGCGCCGGCGCTGGCGCCGCCGGCAGGCTGGACGGCCTATTTCGTCGAGGCCGAGTTCTCCGGGGGCCTGTCGCCGCTGAAGTTCACGACCCCGGTCCGCGTGGCGCCGGACACGTTCCCGTTCGCTCCGCCGTTGGGCACAACGCTCGCGGCCAGCTACGATCCGCGCGTCGCCGCCGATGCCATCGCCAGCACCTTCGGAACCGGCCTGGCCGGGCGCCTCGCGGTGGCGGACCGGCTGCCGCTGCCGGTCGAGCTCGACGGCACCCGGGTGAAGGTGATCGACGCCAACCGCGTCGAAGCCTGGGCACAGTTGTTCGCCGTCGTTCCCGATGTCCCGGGTTCTCCTTCCCAGGTGAACTTCCATATCCCCGTTGGCGCGCCGGCCGGCCTCGGCCGCATCGAGGTGTGGAGGGACGGACGGCAGGTTTCCGCGGGGCAGCTTCTCATCGAACCCGTGGCCCCCGGGATCTTCAGCGCCAGCGCGACGGGGGAGGGGCTGGCCGCCGCCGAATCGGTCACCGTGAAGCCGGATCAGACCCAGGAGCGAAAGCTGATCTTCAATGACCGGCTCGAAGCCGTGCCGGTCAGCCTGTCCCCGGCCACCAACTCGGTCTACCTTGTCCTTTATGGGACGGGCATGGCCGGAGCGAGCTCCGTTACCGCCACGGTGGGTGGCGAGCCGGTCGGGGTCGACGGACCGGCGCGGAGCGGCCAGTTTATCGGGCTCGACCAGATCAACCTGGGACCGCTTCCCCGCACGCTCTCGCGGCGGGGCGTGGTGAGCATCGAGGTGATCGTTAACGGAATTCGGGCGAACGTCGTCACAGTTCACATCCTGTGACGGTTCCCAACCGGCGCCACCACCGGTTGCCGGGGGGACAAGCCAGCTTGCGCCCGCGCACGGGCGAGACCGGCCTGGTAACTTGACCGGTGCGACGCGACCGCCAGCCATCACGGCGCGACCACGGCGGAACACCGGCGGGCGCCCTCCTCCCACACCAATTTATGGCACGGCCGAGGAAGCAGCAGCGTCCTGGTTACGAAGGAAGGCTATTGAAATCAGTTGAATAGGGAACCATCGCGGGTTGTGATTCCCGATCCGTGGGGGTGCGCTTTGGGCGCCTGGGAGAGGAAAGCCGGGTTGAGTTCGCAGGCGGGCGCGCGGGCCGGCCAATCCGGAATTTTATTTTGTTCGAAGGAGAACATATTGTCTTT